>JAYVYJ010000165.1:0-16806 GCA_043784465.1 Hyphomicrobiales bacterium | reverse complement strand
TTGCTGGGCATGGAACCGCCTCATCGACCAACCTTGGCGCATCATGTCCATCGGTCTGCGAGAATGGGACTATGCGTTTTGATCAGTGAGGATTGGTATCACTCCTTCCTCTGTCCACGGCAAACCATTTCTAACGGCAGTGACAGGCGTCGTCGGCGATGACGGAGGAAGTTTCAACAGACGACGTAGCGCGACGTGGGGCGGTTCATCGAAACCTCGGCGCTCCGTTTCGATCATCTTGTGAATGTCCCTATCAATTTCAATTCTCTCCATGACCTTTCTCCTTCGCTCCTCGCGGGTTCGAGACGCCGGGAACGCGATCATTTTGCAAGTCCACAATTTCTCCGCCAAAGAGTAACACACAGTACTAGAGTAATTTTACTTCGATTTCCAGGCGACGATAGATCAAGCCCGCGCGAACTGGCGGCACAACGCATTTATGACAACCGAAGGTTTATTCCCCGATTTCCATAGAAAAAAATCCGCCGCAGATCCCCGAAAGTCGCCGCTCACAGGATTGTGCGCCGCAATGTCCTGTGCAAACTTGAAGCTACGGTTCCGCGCCCGCCCGTCCGGGCGAGAGTGCGCGCGGCCGGAAGTGGGGCGCCAATGTTTCGTTCGACGCACAGTCTTTTCGTTTCGCAATTCTCCCGCCGCGCGATGCTCAAGGGCGCGGCGGCGGCTGTGGCCATGCCGGCGCTGGTCTCCAATGCTCGTTCGTCCTCGGGCTCGCTCAGCATCATCAACTGGGACGACGAACTGCCCAATCCGCTAATCCCCAATTTCGAGAAGGCGACCGGCATCAAGGTCAATTCCACCCCGTTCAGCCAGAACGAGGAGCAGATCAACAAGCTGCAAGCCACGGGCGGCGAAGGGTTCGACGTCTGCCAGCCGACGCATGACCGCGCATTGCAGTTCAAGGACATCGACGTCCTCCAGCCGATCGACATCAAGAAGTTCGATCCCACCGGCGTCATCGTGCCGGGCCTGCTCGCGGCCTCGACGAAGAACTGGACGTGGGACGGCAAGCTCTACCATGTGCCGCACGTCTGGGGCACCGAGGCGATCTCGTGGCGCAATGACCTCGCCAAGATCGACCCCGCCGAGCTTTCGTTCGGCACCCTGTGGAGCGACGAGTTCAAGGGCAAGGTGCAGGGCCGCCCCCATTCCCTGCTGCTGGGCATCGGCCTCTGGCTCGACGGCTCCGGCAAGGTGCCGAGCAACCGCATGCTCGACGCCTATAAGGACGAAGCGTCGATGAAGAAAATCTACGACGAACTCATCAAGGTCGCCGTCGCGCACAAGCCGTGGATCAAGCAGTTCTGGGATTCGGCCGACAACACCAAGTCGGGCTTCAAGACCAACGGCGTCGTGATCGGCCAGACATGGGACGGCCCGGCGATTTCGATGAAGAAGGCCGGCGAGCCGATCTCCTATCAGGCGCCCAAGGAAGGCGCGATCGGCTGGGTCGACGGCTTCTCGCTCGTCAAGGGCGCCAAGAACCTCGAACAGGCCTACGAATGGCTGAAGTTCACCCACACGCCGGAAGCTTCGGCGCTTGCGGCTGAAAACTCAGGTTACAACCCGTCGGGCGCCGGAGCGGAAAAGCTTTTGTCCGACAAGGCGCGCGGCATCTTTACACAGGCCTACCCGGGTCCCTCCATCGACAAGATGTGGTGGCGCCCCATCGAGCCGACGTGGTTCGCGGACCTTCGCACGCAATATGCGGAGAAGTTCAAGGCGGCGTAAGGCCTATAGGCGCGGCGAGTTCAATATGGCCGGGCTTGTCCCGGCCATCCACGCGGCGCCAAGGTTTTGCGTTCGCGAGGCGTCCACAGTTGATTTCGCCCCCCCTTCGTTGAGGCGGAACGGCGTGGATGGCTGGGACAAGCCCGGCCATGACGGCCGTGCGTGATGATGGGCGCCCCGCCTGCCTCCCCAAACGCGCTTGTTCTCCAGCGGTATCCAATGAGCGCCGACATAGATCTGATGAACGTCACCATCCGTTTCGGCGACTTCACCGCCGTGCGCGATGTTTCCTTCAAAATCAACGGCGGCGAGTTCTTCTCCATCCTCGGCCCCTCGGGTTGCGGCAAGACGACGATCCTGCGCACGCTTTCCGGCTTCCAAACGCCGACTTCGGGAACTGTTCGGATCGGCGGGCGCGATATGGCGGGCGTCGGCCCCAACCAGCGCCCGACCGCGCTGATCTTCCAGAACCTCGCGCTGTTCCCGCTGATGAGCGTGGCGGACAACATCGCTTATGGTCTGCGCGTGCGCGGAATCGGCGCACGCGAGCGGCGCAGCAAGGCCGAGGACCTGTTAAAGCTGGTCGCCCTGCCCGGCATCGGCGCCAAGAAAATCTCCGAACTCTCGGGCGGCCAAAAGCAGCGCGTCGCCATCGCCCGCGCGCTGGCGGTCGAGCCTCAGGTGCTCCTGCTCGACGAGCCGCTGTCCGCGCTGGACCTGCGGCTGCGCCAGCTCATGCGCGCGGAGCTTCGCGCCATCCAGCGCCGCGTCGGCGTGACCTTCGTCTACATCACCCACGATCAGGGCGAGGCGCTCACCATGTCCGACCGCGTCGCGGTGATGAACCACGGGATCGTCGAGCAGATCGGCGACGGCCCCACGATCTACGACCGCCCCGCGACCCCCTTCGTCGCCTCGTTCGTTGGCGAGAACAACGGCGTCTCCGGCCGCGTGTCGAAGGTCGCCGACGGTTTCGCCGAAATCGATACGCCGCTGGGCGTGCTGCGCGGCCGCGACGGGGCGGGGCTGGTGCAGGGCGAAGCGGCGACCTTGTTCGTGCGCCCCGAACGGCTGCGCCCCGCCGCTCAAGGATTGATCGCGCGCGTCGTCTCCACCGCGTTCGAGGGCCATCTGACGCACGTGGCCTTGACCGCCGCCGACGGACGCACGCTCACCATGTCGCTAGGCCGCGACGCAGTCGCGAGCGACCTCACGCCCGACGCGGCGATCTGCGTCGGCTTCCCGGCGGAGGAGGCGGTGGTGCTGCGCGAAGAGGACGCAAGGTGACCAACGCGACCCTTGCGATCTTCGTCGGGCCGCTCGTCGTCGCGCTCGGCTTCTGGCTCGCCTCGGCCATCGAGCGGCGCCGGACGGGCGACAGCGCCCAAGGTTTCATCGGGCGCAATGGCGCCCCGGTCGCGACGTTCCTGTTGATCGCCGTCGGCTTTTGGACGTTCGCGATGATCGTCTGGCCGCAACTTTACATGGTGGATTATTCCTTCCACCCCAAGCTGCCGCCCTCGCAGCGCGGCGGCCCCAAGGATTTCTACACGCTCGTCAACTACCGCTATTTCCTGTTCGGCTCGCCCGACGACACCAGCCATTGGAACGACACGCATCTCCACGCCTTCTGGATTACGATTTTCGTGTCCTTCGTCATCACCATCGTCAATTTCGCGATTTGCTACCCGCTCGCCTATTTTCTCG
This sequence comes from Hyphomicrobiales bacterium, assembly GCA_043784465.1. Taxonomy (GTDB): domain Bacteria; phylum Pseudomonadota; class Alphaproteobacteria; order Rhizobiales; family Beijerinckiaceae; genus Roseiarcus. The sequence continues at coordinate 13,350 of JAYVYJ010000165.1, read as the reverse complement.
CGCAGGTGGCCCGACCGGGGACCGTGCGGCGGTTGATGCTGCTACTCATCATCCCCTACTGGATCAACGAAATCCTGCGCGCCTTCGCGTTCCGGGTGCTGTTTGGAACGGGGGGCGTCATTAACGGCGCGCTGATCGGCCTGGGCGTGATCCACGATCCCGTCGACTTCCTCGGCGCCGACGTCGCGCTCTATGCCGGGCTCACATACGCCTATCTGCTCATCATGATGTTTCCGCTCTACAATGCGCTGGAATCGCTCGACCGCAATCAGATCGAGGCCGCGCGCGATCTGGGCGCCGCATGGTGGCGCATCCATTTTGACATCGTGCTGCCGCACGCCAAGCCCGGGATCGCCTCGGGCGCGACGCTGGTGTTCATGCTTTGCGCGGGCGCGCTCGCGGCGCCGCTGATTCTAGGCGGCCCCAAGACGTTGTGGTTCACGCCCATTGTCTACGACCGTTTCTTTCAGGCGTTCAACTGGCCGCAAGGCGCGGCCTATGCGTTGGCGCTGCTCGCCGCCTGCATGGTCTTCGTTACGCTGGTCATGCGGCTGTTCAAGGTGCGCCTGTCGGAGATCGCACGATGATTTCCCGCCTGTTGCTGGGCGTCTATCTCGTGATGTTCTTCGGCTTCTTGTTCGGACCGCTGCTGGTGATGGGCGTCACCGCCTTCAATACCCCGTCCTACCCGCAGGCCTATCCCATCGAGGGCTTCACGCTCGACTGGTTCTCCAAATTGATCGAGGACGAAAATCTGATGCTGGGCCTGCGCAACAGCCTCGTCATCGGCGTGCTGGTCTCGGCGCTGTCGGTCGCGCTCGGCCTCGCCGGCGCGCTGGTGATGACGCAGGTCTACGAGCGCGCGCGGGGCCTTTATTATTTTGTCGTCGTCGCTCCCGTCCTGACGCCGGGCGTCATCATCGGCATTTCCACCGTCATCTTTTGGAAGGACGTCACGGCCTGGACGGGCATGAAGCCACTGTTCACCGGCTTCTTCCTCACGATTTTGGGCCAGTCGAGCTTCATCGCGTCCTATTGCATGCTGATCTTTCTGTCGCGCCTGCAACGCTACGACCAGGCGCAGGAAGAGGCGGCGCTCGACCTCGGCGCCACGCGCACGCAGGTTTTTTTCGACATCCTTCTCCCCTACCTGCGTCCCGCGGCCATCTCGGCGGCGGTGATCGCGTTCCTGTCGTCGTTCGAGAATTACAACACCACGACCTTCGCCATTCTGGCCGACAAGACGCTGACGACGGTGCTGGCGGGTCGGGTCCGGCAAGGCATGACGCCCGCCATCAGCGCGCTGGCCGTGCTGATCGTCGCGGTCACGCTGGTGGCGGCGGGAGCTTACGAAATCGCCTCGCGGCGGCGGCCCTGGCCGGGACTGAGTTAACTTTCGCCGGATTATGGCCTAATTTGTCGTAAAGAGGGGCGGTGAAACGGCTAAGGGAATCAGCATGACGCGGTTCAAGCGGATGGCGGCGTTGGCGTTAGGCATGGCGGGAGCGCTAACGGCGCCCGCCTGGGGCGCGAGCTGCGGGCGCACGTCGGACGGTTTCGACAACTGGCTCGCCAGCTTCAAGCAGGAGGCGGCCTCGGCCGGCATCTCCCGCACCGTCATCGAGAGCGCGCTCGGCAACGTCTCCTACGACGACAATGTCATCAGCCACGACCGCGGCCAGCGCGCCTTCGGCCAGAGCTTTGCGGTGTTCTCCTCGCGCCACATCACGGCCTACGGCATCAAGAAGGGCAAGGCCATGCTGCGCCGCTACGCCGAGCCGCTCGACACGATCGAGCGCCGCTATGGCGTCCCCGGCGCCGTGCTGGTCGCCATCTGGGGCCTGGAGACCGGCTATGGCGCGGTGACCGGCAAGTTTGAGACGTTTACCGCGCTGGCGACATTGGCCTATGATTGCCGCCGCACCGAGAAATTTCACGAGGAACTGATCGACGCGCTCAAGATCGTGCAACGCGGCGACCTCAGCCCCGGCGAGATGCGCGGCGCCTGGGCGGGCGAGATCGGCCAGACCCAGTTCATGCCGTCCTCCTATCTCAAATACGGACAGGGCGACCTCATCAACAATCCCGTCGACGCGCTCACCTCGACCGCCAATTACCTGAAAGCCCACGGCTGGCGGCAAGGCGCGGGGTGGGATGAGGGCCAGGGAAATTTCCCCGTCCTGCTCGAATGGAACGCGGCCTCCGTCTATTCCAAGACCATCGCCGCATTCGCCGACAAGCTGGCGGGCAAGGGCGAATCGGAGTGATCGACCGTGTTGCAGCGCGGCAACCGCGTTGCGCCGCGCACGCGGATATTCCATAGAGGGGACGAATTGCGAGGCGCGGCGTGAAGTCACCGTTCATCGAACCCCGGCGATTGCGCGCCGTCTTCCTGTCGGACCTGCATCTGGGCACGCGCGGCTGCCAGGCGGATATGGTGCTCGACGTGCTCTCCAGGCTGGAGGCGGACGCCTACTACCTCGTCGGCGACATCGTCGACGGCTGGCGGCTGAAGGACGGCTGGCGGTGGACTTCGGCCCATAGCGCCATCGTGCGCCATTTTCTGGAGCGCGCCCGCGCCGGCGCGCGCGTGGTCTACATCCCCGGCAATCACGACGAATTTGCCCGTATCTTCGAGGGCCGCACGTTCGAGGGCGTCGAGATCGTCCACGATACGATGCATGTGACGCGCAAGGGCAAGCGCTTTCTCGTCACCCACGGCGATACGTTCGACGTCGTGATCCAGCGTTCGCGCACTCTTGCGGTGATCGGCGACCGGGGCTATCGCCTCGCGCTGTGGCTCAACACCGGCCTCAACGCGGTCACGCGCCGTCTCGGCCTCCCCTATTGGTCGTTCTCGGCGTGGCTCAAGCTTAGGATCAAGACCGCAGTCAACGCCATCGGCGATTTCGAGCGCGTGCTGGCGGCGGAAGCGCGGAGGCGCGGCGCGGACGGCGTGATCTGCGGCCACATCCACCACCCGACGATGCGCGACATCGACGGCGTAGCTTATGTCAACATCGGCGATTTCGTTGAATCCTGCTCGCTGGTGATCGAGCGCGAGGACGGCGAATTGACCGCCCTGCGCTGGCATCCGCGCGTCAGCGAGGCCGCGCCCGAATGGGCCGCCTCCGAGGCGGAGACGAAAACGGCTTTATGAAAATTCTCGTGGCGACCGACGCCTGGGGTCAGACCAATGGCGTCGTCTTCGCCTATCAGCGCATCGCCGCGCCGGTCGAGGAATTCGGCGCCGAACTCGCTTTCGTGACGCCGGAGGGCTTCCTCACGCTGCCGCTGCCGACCTATCCCGGCATCCGGCTGGCGCTGGCGAGCGCGGCGGAAGTCGGCCGCCGCATCGACCGCGTCGCCCCCACCCACGTGCATATCGCGACAGAAGGGCCGATCGGCTGGGCCGCGCGACGCTATTGCCTGACGCGCGGCCTCACCTTCACGACCAGCTATCATACGCGCTTCCCCGAATATGTCGCCGCGCGCCTGCCCGTGCCGCTGTCGTGGAGCTACGCCTTCCTGCGCCGCTTCCACGCCCCCGCCGACCGCACCCTGGTGCCGACCTCCTCGATGAAGCGCGAACTGGAGGCGCGCGGCTTCGACCGCGTGGCGCTATGGACGCGCGGCGTCGACCACAGCCTGTTCCATCCCAGCCGCGCCATGGCGCTCGACCTGCCGCGCCCGATCTTTCTCAACGTCGGGCGGCTTGCGGTGGAAAAAAATCTGGAGGCGTTTCTCCAACTGGACCTGCCGGGGTCCAAAGTCGTGGTCGGCGACGGACCGGCGCGGGCGCGGCTTGAAAAAGCCTACCCGGACGCGCATTTCTGGGGCGAGAAATTCGGGCCAGATCTGGCGGGGATTTTCGCCTCGGCGGACGTATTCGTGTTTCCCTCGCGCACCGACACGTTCGGCGTCGTACTGATCGAGGCGCTCGCCAGCGGCCTGCCCGTCGCGGCCTATCCTGTCACCGGGCCGCTCGACGTGATCGAGAATTCCGGCGCGGGCGTACTCGACGAGGATTTGCGCCAGGCGTGTCTGGCCGCGCTCGAAATCCCGCGCGAGCGCGCGCGCGCGCGCTCGCTGGATTTCACCTGGCGCGAGTCGGCCCGACAATTCGTCGAGCACGTCGCGCGGGTACGGGTGATGGAGACCGCCTGAACTTCAATCCTGACTGCGCAATTCCTTGAGCTTGCCAAACACCGAATCGACGTCGATCTTTTCCTCGCTCGGGCGTTTGGTCGCCACGCTGTCGCCGAACACGTCGTGCGCGCTGGAGGGTGTGGGCCGGGCCGTGGTGATTTCGGCCGGCACCAGCGTCGGCCCCTGCGGCCCTTCGACCTTGGGCCGGTCCTTGGAGGCGCGGTTGACCTCGAAATCGAGGTCGATCTGCGAGCAAAGCCCCAGCGTCACCGGGTCCATCGGCTGGAGGCTGGCGCTGTTCCAGTGGGTGCGGCCACGGATCGCCTCCAGCGTGTGCTTGGTGGTGCCCACAAGCCGCATGATCTGCGCGTCCTTCAGTTCGGCATGGTTGCGCAACAGCCAGAGGATGGCGTTGGGCCGGTCCTGCCGGCGCGACAGCGGCGTGTAGCGGGCGCCGCGCTGCTTCTTGACCTCCGGCATACGCACCTTGGAGAGGGCGAGCGTCAGCTTGTGGTTGGGGTTCTTCTCGGCGCGGGCGATCTCGTCGCGGGTCAACTGGCCGGTGGAGATCGCGTCATAGCCCTTGATCCCGGTCGCCACTTCGCCGTCGGCGATGCCTTTGACTTCGAGCGGATGCAGTTTGCAGAATTCCGCGATCTGGTCGAACGACAGCGAGGTGTTCTCCACGAGCCACACGGCGGTGGCCTTGGGCATCAGCGGGGTGTCGCTCATCGGGTTGCTCCTGTGTCGAGGCCAAGCGCCGCCGCCCTTTGCGAAGGGGTCCCAGCCTCTCGTTCTAATTCATGGGGATAAATTCTTATAGGCTCGCACGGGTGGGAAGGCAAATTCATCCTAACGTCCGCGCCGACCTCCGCATGCCGCGTTAGTCGAGGACTAAACGCGGCCTACCCCCGCATCACCCCGCCCGCCGCAACGCCGTCACTTCGATCTCTATTCTCATGCGCGGGTCCGCCAGCCCGCACGAGATCATCGTCGCCGCCGGACGAACCTGATCGAACACACGGCGCAGCGCGGGCCAGCAGGCGGGGAAATCGGCTGCGTCCGGCAGCATGTAAGTCACCCGCACCACGTCGGCCCACCCCGCGCCTGCCTCGCGCAACGCCGCCTCGATGTTGGCCAGACATTGCTCGGCCTGCGCCGCCACGTCGTCGGAAATCGTCATGTTCGCATAGTCGAACCCGGTCGTGCCCGACACGAACACCCAGTCCCCCTGCACGACAGCGCGGCTGTAGCCGATCTCCGCCTCGAAAATGGACCCCGATGAAATAAGTCTGCGATCCATGTTCGATCCTCCCCGCTCCTTTTGACACGAGCGCGGCCGCGACGCATTTCCGGCTTGGAGAGCCGTTCGGCCGCGCGCATCAGAAGGCCGCGCGCTACGGACGGGCGGCTCGACGCCGCCTCGACAGCCCCGTCGCCGCCTTGCTGCGGCCAAACCAGGACTACTGCGGCTTCCGCCGCCGCTGTCGCTCTCCTGCTTTCGCGCCGAGTATGATGCGGCGGCGCCCACTAACCCAGGGAGGACGCCTTGCGCCTTTGACACGCGCTCACACTTGGCGCCACGCCAGCGTCGGCGCAGGCGCCCCCGGCTCAGGATAAACATGCCCAAAGTCTGGCTCGACCGAACGCCGGGCCTTTGCATGACGCGCGCTTGAGAAAAGGCGCGGTGCGAGAAACATCGTGAAGTTGTTCGTGACGAGTTTGGCTTTCGCCTGCCTGCGGGCGTCCGGAACCGCCATTTTCACCGGCGCGCCGGGCGATTCCGCCGCCCTCAAACAGACGATGACGGCTTCTGTGGCGACAAGGCGGGGGACCCAACCTTCAAGGTCGGCGCCGACGGCGTTGTGGACTTTCCCCGTTAGTCAGGCTTCCGGCGCTATCCTTCCGAGCGACGACATCGTACCGCCGACCGACGCCTCAAACCCCCGGGATTTGCGTAGTCGCGGGCGCCCCGTCCCTCGCTTATCTTGTCCGGAACGGGCTGCTGGGGCTGATAAAGTCCTATGCGCTCGGCGTCGCCGCACGCAACGGTTCGCCCAACGTGCAGATGATGGACGATTCGACAAGGGCGTGATCGACGTGGCGCTTGTGCGAGGGCCGATAGGCGGTTATTTCGCTGGCGAGGCGCAGAAGGCGCTCGCGCGGGCGTCGCTGACTATAGAGACGGGAGGGCCGAATATGGTGTATCGCATTGCGATGGGCGTGCGTCATTCCGACCAGAATTGGAAGCGCGACCTCGACACACCGATCGAGCCTAACCGGCCCGAGATCGACGGCGTCCGGGGCAGCTTCCGCGTGCCGCTGCGCGACGAAGACGACAAGCGGCTCGCCGCGCCGTGAGAACCCGACTCGCCCTCCTGTTTTTGCTGACGGGCGGCGTGGCGCTGGCCGCACCGCCCGAAGAGCCCGACGTCTATCGCACCGACTCCTATCGCGCCGAGACGCCCGCGACTCTGAAGGGCGCGACGGTGCTGACGACGGAGCAGGCGCGCGCGCTGTGGGAGGCGAAATCCGCCGCTTTCATCGACGTGCTGCCGCAGCCGCCGCGCCCCAAGAACCTGCCGGCGGACGTCGTCTGGCGCCCGCAGCCGCGCACCGACATTCCCGGCAGTCTCTGGTTGCCCGACACCGGCTACGGCGAGCTTGCGCCCGCCACGCAGGATTATCTGGTCGCCGGGCTTCACAAGGCGGGGGAGCGTGCGCTGGTGTTCTACTGCCAGCGCGCCTGCTGGATGTCGTGGAACGCGGCGCGACGCGCGCTTGCGCTGGGATTTAAGCAGGTCGATTGGTACCCCGACGGCGTCGAGGGCTGGCGCGAGGCGGGTCTTCCGCTGGAGCCGCGCGAGGCCGAGCCGCGTCCGTGAACGTGTTTACCCCCGCCGCGCGGAACTAGCCGCCGTCACGGCCCGGCCCGGCCAGGCAAAAAGCCCGGCCATGACGGTTAGGTGCGAAATGTCGAACGCTTAAAAGTGCGGCGCTGACCGTCCTGACGATCTCGCCGATGCGCGCCGCGATGGCCTGCGGCGCCTGGCGGACAAGGCTCGCCTTGCGGCGGCGCTTATCAAAACGCCCAAACCCCATAGCAGCTTCTGCGACGCCGCCTCGTAGGGCTTGGCGCCGGGGCGACCTCCTTATGCGCATTTTCGTTTTCGGCGCGGATGCGATCGGCCATGTCATGGCGCCTCCGACCCTAGCGTTCAGGGCCTGCACGATTTCCGCCCGCTGGCGCACGAGATCGTCGACGGCGACGCCGAACGCCTGCACCCGTTTGGGCTTGCCCTCCGGTGCGGCGGCGAACCTCAGGACGCCCCGCTCCACCTCCACCGACGGCGAGCGCCGCTGCGCCATCTTCGCGACCAGCGCCGCCCTCTCCAAGTCCCTGCGCCCCGCGTCCGCCCCGCTTTCAAGGACTGGCCCGTCCCCCCCGGAGGCGAGCGGAAAATCGCCGACTTTGGCTTGACCGTGCGGCCAGTTGGGATCGCTCCCCGGCGCCGCCCGCGCGCCCGGCGCGGCGGCTAACAAACAGGCAAGACCGATCAGGCGTCTTAATTTTCGCATAGGTGTTTCGTCCGCCCCTCGGTAGATAAGGCGACTTGCCGGCGCTCCCAAGCCCAAGCGGAGCCTCTGCGGCGGAGCATGACATGACCCTGATGCTGGCCAGCGTCGCCGACGCCGAAGAAGCCGCGCTCGCCGCCGCCGGCGGGGCCGACATCGTCGATTTCACCGACCCGACGCGAGGCGCCATCGCCGCCGCCTCGCCGCAAGTCGTCGAGGCCGGCGTGCGCGTGGTGGGCGGGCGGGCCGCGACCAGCGCGTCGCTGGGCGATCCCCCCTACGACGCCGCTTCGCTGACCGCCCGCGCCCAAGGCTTCCGCGCGTTGGGCGTGGACATGCTGAAGCTGGCCGTCGACGGCCCCCTGCTCGAATCGCAGGACGAGACCCTCGCCGCACTCGCGCGCGGAGGGCCCCTGATCGGCATGCTGTTCGCAGACGAGGCCCCCGATTTCGGGCTTTTGCCGCGCCTCCGCGCGCTCGGCTTCTCGGGCGCGATGCTCGACACCCGCGCCAAGGGCGCGGCACGGTTGATCGATTATCTCGACGTGGCGGCGCTACGAGCCTTTTGTGCGGCGGCGCGGGCGCTGGGCCTCACAGCTGGTCTGGCGGGTTCGCTGGAGCCGCCCGACATCCCCCGCCTGCTGCTGACCGGCGCCGACGCGCTCGGCTTTCGCGGCGCGCTTTGCCCGGGACGCGTGCGCGCCACGCGGATCGATCCTCAGGCGCTGGCGCTGGTGCGCGACCTCATTCCCAACGTGCGCGCATCCCGCGCCTTCGCGCCCGAGACGGACCTGCGCCATCTGGGCCTCGGCCTCGTCGACGCGGAAGAACCAGTGACCGATCTCGACCGCATTTTCGTGCGCGACTTCGTGGTGGACGCCGAGATCGGCGCCTATGGTTTCGAGCGCGGGCGCCGGCAGCGCGTCGCCTTCGACGTGGAGGCGTGGATCCACCGCGCCGGCGACCCCCACGACCTGCGCGCGATTTTCTCGTACGACGTGATCTTGGACGCGATTCGCCTCGTGACGGCGCAGGGCCACCATGCTTTCGTCGAGGGAGTCGCCGAAGCGGTGGCGGCGATCGTGCTGTCTCATTCGCGCGTCTGCGCCGTGCGGGTGGAGGCGCGCAAGCTCGACGTGATACCGGGCGCGGTCGGCGTGAAGATCTTGCGCCGCCGCACCGCCCCCCCCGTCATGCCGGCGCCGACGCCACGCTGACTTTTCAGCCGTCAGTATGGTTTCAACCAAACGGCCGCGTGAGCGCGAACGCTCTTCTCAATCAAGAGTTCGCGTGAGCGCGGACGCTCTTTTCAATCAAAAGTTCGCGTAAGCGCGAACGTCTGGCGAAAAACCCCGCGTCAACGGCGTCCCCCTTTCGGTTCTCTGTATGAACAGGCCCGATTCCTTCCGGTATTTGACGTTGCCGATGGCGGGCGCGCCCGTCCCTCCGGGCGGTTCGGCCCAAGCGGCGCGGCGTTGACCTCCGTCGCCGCGCCCGCCCGCCATCGAGCACGGATCCGCTGCGGTCGAACAAAGCCACGCCCAGCCCCAGGGCGACCCGCGCATAGCCGGCGCCGCATCCGCCCGGTTATCGGACGCAAACCCGTTAGGGACGCGGAACGCGCGCATGTCCCGCGTTAAGAGGGCACGGGCTGGCTCTCGTAAACGCAGCCCGCAAAGAGCCATCTCCGCTCTGTTGAGCTTCCCTCCATTACGCATACCCTTACGCAGCAGCCGCTCGCCGTTTTCTGCGAGCCGTGGCCTCTGGCGCGCGCAAGCGGCTTCCGCTTAAATGGCGAATAGCGTTTCCCTAAAAAGGGAAGGGGAAAATGCGTCTCGGCTCGCCGCCCGTCTCCGGGCGAGCGCGAGGACGGCCAAGTGTCCATATACAGGAATTGAATAGTCAGGCATCGGTCTTGGTAAGCCGAGCCTTTGCAGTTTGGTGCACCAGGGCATTCAGATGAGCGACGACGATCGCGCCGCAACGGAACAGAAGGCTCGCATCGACCTTTTGGCGAAGCGTACGGCCGATCGGAACCGCGTGTGGCGAAACTCGCTCGATATCCTCGTCGTGGCCGACGAGGATGGGATATTTCGTGAAGTCAGTCCGGCATGGGAACGGGTTCTCGGCCACGACGTGTCCGAAGTGGTCGGACATAGTTTTCGCGACTTCGTGATCGAAGACGACGTTAAATCAACCTCCCGGGCGATCGTTTCGGCTGCGACGGGCGTCGACGTCAACGGCTTCGAAAATCGCTATCGCCATAAGGATGGTTCCTGGCGACTGCTCGCCTGGCGTACGTCGGCGGAGGATGGGCTGATCTACGGTTACGCACGCGACGTTACGATAGAGCGAGCGCAAGCGGCCGAGCTGGCGCAGCGCTCCACCGAGCGCGAGCGGCTGTGGTGCACCAGCCCCATGCTCTTCGCCAGGGCGGCCTATGATTCCACTATTCTCGAAGTCAATCCCGCGTGGACAACGCTGCTGGGCTGGAGGCCGGAAGATCTGATCGGACGCTCTTACGCCGAATATGTTCATGCCGACGACGCCGCGCGGTCGCTGGAATGGGCACGGCGCAAGGCGAGCGGCGAGAAAGTCGAAGAATTGCAGAATCGGTACCGTTGTAAGGACGGTGGGACACGGTGGATCGCCTGGGCGATCACCGCCGACGACGAAGTGTTCCACTGCGTAGGCCGCGACGTCACCGAACAACGTGCCCAAGCTGAAGATCTGCAAGTGCTCGAAGCGAGCCTCCGCCAATCGCAGAAAATGGAGGCGGTAGGCCAGCTGACCGGGGGCATCGCCCACGACTTCAACAACATGCTGACCGGCGTCATCGGCGGCCTCGAAACAATTCAGCGGCGCTTGGCGGCGCGACGCTATGACGACATCGACCGCTTCGTCGAGGCCGCACGCCAATGTGGCGATCGCGCGGCCAGTCTCGTCAAACGCCTGATGGCCTTCTCGCGGCAGCAAGCGTTGAAGGTCGAGACGATCGACGTCAACTTGCTGACGGAGCGCGTGGACGATCTGCTGCGCCAGGCGCTGGGCGCCGAGATTGGCCTGACCCAGACGTTCAGCCCCGATCTTTGGGCGGTCGAGGTGGATGCGAGCCAGCTTGAAAATGCCCTGCTGAACCTCGCCATCAACGCGCGCGATGCGATGCCTGACGGTGGCCAGCTGAAAATTGAGACGCGCAACGTGACGTTTGAAGACGGAGACCGATTTCGACCGTTGGAACTCAGTGCTGGAAAATATGTGGCGATCATCGTCAGCGATACCGGGATGGGCATGTCGCCAGCGGTCCTCGATCGCGCGTTTGATCCGTTCTTCACGACCAAGACGATCGGCCAAGGAACCGGGCTGGGACTGTCGATGATTTACGGCTTCGCCAAGCAGTCGCATGGCCATGTGGCGATCGTCAGCGAACTTGGTCACGGCACGACGATCACGCTGTATTTCCCGCGCGCGATCAACCCGGTTTCGATCCCGATCCCGAAGGCGATCACTGTCGCTAGACGCGCGCAAGCGGGTCAGACGGTCTTGATCGTTGACGACGAATCCGCGGTACGGCTGATGATTGGCGAGGTCGTGACGGAGCTCGGCTACGCCTTTATTGAAGCGGCCGACGCAGACGCGGCCTTACAGGTTTTACGCGCCGTTCCCACTATAGATCTGCTCATCACGGATGTGGGAATGTCGGGCATGAACGGATGGCAGCTGTCGGAACTCGGACGCAAGTTGCGCCCCGAACTCAAAGTTCTGTTTGTCACGGGATACGAAGGCAACGTCATCCTAAGCAAAAGCTGGCACGAGAGTATCAATGTCGTCGACAAACCGTTCGCACTCGACACATTGGGTGCGAAAATTCTTAGCCTCACCCTCGAAGATAAGGGACTTACGCCCGGGTAGCAATATCCGAACTGAGATACGAACATAGCAGGATTTGCCGCCATGTTCGTATCAAACTGCTAATTTCAATTCCAATCTGCGCCGGACAAAGTGCATTCTGAACGGCGCAATTTAGTTGGAATTACATCATCCCTTGAATTTTCTGCATGTGCATCATGCATCCCTTATCGTCTTTGTTGGTCATGCTCTCCTTGGCCATGGTCATTTCCTTCATGGCCATGTCTTTCTTATTTGCGTCGGTCATGCCCATGACGCCGGTTTGCATTTTGCTCATGCCAGCCTCATCGCACATCATCGTATCGGCCGCACGGGCGGGAACGAACGCGAAAGCGGCGAAAACAAAGCCGAATGCGATTGTGGATTTTAACATCTACTGACTCCCTGGGCTAATTGCGGCCTGTTGGCTACTTAACTAAAATCGATACATTGCAACAATGTTCCAAGTTAATATTGATATTTGGCACAAAAAAAATGAAGGAATATTTCTTTCTACATGTCACAAAAAGCCTTTATGCACCGACTTAGCGAAATATCACGTTCTGATTCGCCCTTGCCCCGATCGAGCGTCTCTCAAGGCCGGTGGCATCGTATCCCAACGTAAGGAGACTCTCGCCATGCAACGACAATCTGAAGTCATCGCTTCGCTGGAGACATCGGGCCATACGCTGCACAACGAGGCGAAGTCGGATGCGGCGGGTCGCTTGTCGGAGGGCGCCCGCGTGAAGGCCGCTGGCGAGGAGCCGATGGAGATCGGCCGGCGGAAGGCGGAGTTGGCGCGCACGCGGAGGGAGCGCGACATCCTGAAAAAGCGGCGGCGAATTTTGCGAGGGGATCGCGGTGAGACGCGCCTTCATCGAACGGCGGAAGCAGGTTTGGCCGGTCGCCGAACCGTGCCGCGAACGGGAGGTGTCGGCGAGCGGCTTCCGGCGTCGCGAACGCGGCGGTCCGGCCGCCTGTCGCGGCGGCTGGCAAACGCGTGTCCGATCTGGCGCTGGCGACCCATATCCGCGCCGCGTTCGCGGCTGGCGAACAAAACTACGGCTGGCCGCGCATGGTCAGGTAGGCTGCGCACAGAAGGTCTGTGGGTTGGCAAGGCCATGGAAAGCAACGATATTCTTGTACGTTCGCGCCGCCGCTTGAAAGTCGCCCCGGACATTCGTCGCGATCTGCCCATCGCTCGGAACCTGCTGAACCGGGAGTTCGCGACACAGGCCCCAACCCGGCTTCAGGGGGAGACATAACCTACGTCAGAACCGCCGGGGGCTGGCGGTACCTGGCGACGGTCATCGACCTGTTCAACCGGCAGGTGGTCGGCTTCGCCATGGCGGAACACAGGGGCGCGCAACTGGCCGTAGATTCGCTGCGCATGGCCTAATTCCGCCGCAGGCCGGGCCGGAACTGATCTTCCACTCCGATCCCGGCAGCCAAGACGCCAGCGTCGCCTAAGCCGGGCAGCTCCCGGCCTTTGCGATGCAAGCCTCCATGAGCCATCAGAGCGCCGGGAGGGCGATGGCGGGGACAACGCCGTCGCCGAGAGCCTGTCCGGCTCGCTCAAATCTTAAAGCCTTCACCGCCATGGTTTCGGAACGCACCGCGCGGCGTGTGACGAAATGATAACGTGGATGACCAACTACAATCACGCGCGCCCGCACTCGACTCCGGGCTATCTCAGCTCCAGGAACCACAGAAAGAAATGGCTTGCCCGAACGCTCG
>JAYVYJ010000164.1:0-41045 GCA_043784465.1 Hyphomicrobiales bacterium | reverse complement strand
TTGCGACCGGCTCGTCGCGTGCCGCCAGCGCGACGCTAAGCCCGTCGAACAGCGAGAATTGCGCCATTTGGCGGGCGCTGGCGGGAATCTCGCGCGCGTCGAAGGCGGCGAGGTCGAGGAGGCGGGGAAGCGTCTGCGGAGACGGCATCGCGCGCCTCAATAGGATTTGGGCAGGCCGAGCGCGCGCTCGGCGAGAAAACACAGGATCAGGTTGGTCGAGATCGGCGCCACCTGATAGAGCCGCGTTTCGCGGAATTTTCGCTCGACGTCGTATTCCTCGGCGAAGCCGAAGCCGCCGAAAGTCTGCACGCAGGCTTCCGCCGCCTCCCAACTCGCGTCCGCCGCCAGCATCTTGGCGCTGTTGGCCTCGATGCCGGGGTCAAGGCCGGCGTCGTACATGGCGGCTGCGCGATAAACGATGGCCTCCGCCGCCAGCATGTGCGCGTACGCGCGCGCGAGCGGAAATTGCACGCCCTGATTGGCGCCGATGGGGCGCCCGAAAACCTCGCGCTCGCGCGCATACGCGGATGCCTTTTCGAGGAACCATTTGGCGTCGCCGATGCATTCGGCGGCGATCAGGATGCGCTCGGCGTTCATGCCCGACAGGATGTAGCGGAAGCCCTTGCCCTCCTCGCCGATCAATGACGAAGCGGGAATGCGGGCGTTATCGAAAAACACTTCCGTCGTCGCGTGGTTCATCATGGTGCGGATCGGCTTGATCGTGACGCCGTCGTCGACCAGCGCGCGCAAGTCGATGAGGAAAACGCTGAGGCCGTCCGTTCGCTTCTCGACTTGGCTGCGCGGCGTCGTGCGGGCGAGCAAGATCATCAGGTCGGAATGTTCGGCGCGCGAAGTCCAGATTTTTTGGCCCTTCACCACATATTCGTCGCCCTCCCGCGTTGCGGTGGTGCGCAGCGACAAGGTGTCGGTGCCGCTGGTCGGCTCGGTCACGCCGAACGCCTGAAGGCGCAGCGAGCCCTCCGCGATGCGCGGCAGGTACTGGCGTTTCTGAGCGTCGGCGCCATGCCGCAACACCGTCCCCATCGTATACATCTGCGCGTGGCAGGCGGCGGCGTTGCAGCCCTGTTTATGGATCTCCTCCAGAATGGCGGCGGCGGCCGACAGGTTGAGGCCGGAGCCGCCATATGCCTCGGGGATCATCGCGGCGAGGTAGCCCGCCTCCGACAACGCCTTCACGAAAGCGTCCGGGTAGGCGCGGCGGGCGTCGAGATCGCGCCAATAGGCGCCGGGGAACCCCGCGCAGACTTCCGCGACGCCCTCGCGGATCGCGGCGTGTTCGGCGGACGGATCGAAAACGGACATGACGGCCTCCCGGAGATATCGGCTGTCGCGCGCGGGCTTGACCGCGTCAAGGCGGACAAAGGAACTGCGGCGGCAGCTCCGCGGCGCGGGGACGCAGACGAGCGGCACGGCGTTGACTCCCTGCTTCCGGCAATTATATCCATTTCAGTAATTTCTGAAAGTTCTTCAAGCCATGCCGCTCGCCCCCCTGATTCAGAGTTTCGTGCTGCACTTCGGCGAAATGGGCGGGCGCTGGGGCGTGAACCGCACGGTCGGGCAAATTTACGCGCTGCTGTTCGTGTCCGACCGGCCGCTCAACGCCGAGGAGATCGCCGAAGCGCTCGTCATGTCGCGCTCCAACGTCAGCATGGGGCTGAAGGAGCTTGACGCTTGGCGGCTGGTGCGCAAACGCCACCTGCCCGGCGACCGCCGTGAATTTTTTGAAGCGCCCGACGACATCTGGCAAATCGTGCGCACGCTCGCCGAGGAGCGCCGCCGCCGCGAGGTCGATCCGACACTGACGCTGCTGCGCGACATACTTCTTGACGAGGCCGTCACGCCCGAGGAGCGCCACGCCCAGAAAAAGATGCGCGAGATGCACGACATGATCGAACTGCTGACGGGCTGGGCCGACGACGTGCAGAAACTCGACAACGGCAGCCTGACGCGGCTGCTGGCGCTGGGCGCGGGCGTATCCCGCATTCTCGATCTCAAGAACAAGGTCACGATCTTTCGCGGCAAGACCCGCCGCGCCGACGACGAAGGAGCCGCCTGATGGACGCTCTCACCCTGGCCCGCGCGCAATTTGCGTTCACGGTGTCATTTCATTTCATCTTTCCCTCCTTCTCCATCGGCCTCGCCAGTTATCTGATGGTGCTGGAGGGGCTGTGGCTCAAGACGGGGAGCGCGCTCTACGCCAACCTCTATCGCTATTGGTTGAAAATCTTCTCGGTTGCTTTTGGCATGGGCGTCGTGTCGGGACTGGTGATGTCCTATCAGTTCGGCACCAACTGGTCGGTGTTTTCGACCAAGGCGGGCGGCGTGATCGGGCCGCTGATGGCCTATGAAGTGCTGACCGCGTTCTTTCTGGAAGCAGGCTTTCTCGGCGTGATGCTGTTTGGCGTCAGCAAGGTCGGGCCGAGGCTGCATTTTTTCGCCACCTGCATGGTGGCGCTCGGCACGCTGATCTCCGCGACCTGGATCATCAGCGTCAACAGCTGGATGCAGACGCCGGTCGGCTATGTCGTCAACGCCAAGGGCAATTTCGATCCCGGCGACTCGTGGGCGACCATCGTCTTTAATCCAAGCTTTCCCTACCGCCTCGTCCACACCGTGCTCGCGTCGTATCTGACGACGGCGCTGGTTGTGGGCGCAGTCGGCGGCTGGCATCTGCTGCGCGGTGCGTCAAACCCTGGCGCGCGGCGCATGTTCGCCATGGCGATGGGCATGATTGTAGTGGTCGCGCCGCTCCAGATCGTCGCAGGCGACGAGCACGGCCTCAACACCCTGAAATATCAACCTGCCAAGGTGCTGGCGATGGAGGGCGATTTCGAGCCAAGCCCCAACGGCGCCCCGCTGGTGCTGTTCGGCCTGCCCAACAAGGCTAACGATCATCTCGACTATGAGATCGCGGTTCCTCATCTGGGCTCGTTGATCCTCAAGCACGATCCGTTCGCCGCGCTGCCGGGTCTCAACGAATTTCCGCCCGACAAGCGGCCGCCGGTGTCAATCGTGTTCTGGTCGTTCCGTCTGATGGTGGCGCTGGGCTTCGCCATGCTGGGCCTCGGGGTCTGGGGATTGTGGGCGCGCTTCAGGGGCAGGCTCTACGAGTGGCCGTGGCTGCATCGTGCGGCGGTGGCGATGGGGCCGGCGGGGTTCGTCGCCGTCATCGCCGGCTGGGTGACCACCGAGGTCGGCCGCCAGCCCTTCACGGTTTATGGCCTGTTGACGACCGCCCAGTCGCGCTCGCCCATCGCGGCGCCGGCGGTGGCGGCTTCGCTGGCCGCTTTCGCGGTCGTCTACTTCTTCGTGTTCGGCGCAGGCGTCTATTATCTGCTGGCGCTGATGGCCAAGGCCCCAGAGCGGCATGAAACCGAGCCGCCGCATATCCCCCAACGCGCGGCGGGCGTCACGTCCGGCGCCGCCATCGTCGCGGGAGAGTGAGATGCCCTTCGATCTCGCAATCATCTGGGCGGGCATCATCGCGTTCGCGGTTTTCGCCTATGTCGTGATGGACGGGTTCGATCTCGGCATCGGCGTGTTGTTCCCCGGCATTCCCGTTGGGGAAGAACGCGACACGGCGATGAACGCCATCGCGCCGGTGTGGGACGGCAACGAAACCTGGCTGGTCATGGGCGGCGGCGGCCTGCTCGCCGCCTTCCCGCTGGCCTATGCGATCCTGTTGCCCGCAACCTATCCTTTGATGATCGCGATGCTGCTGGGCCTCGTCTTCCGGGGCGTAGCGTTCGAGTTTCGCTGGCGCGATCCCGGACATCGGGCGCTGTGGGATGCGGCTTTCTCGCTGGGTTCGCTGGTCGCCGCGCTCGCGCAGGGCATCACGCTGGGCGCAATTTTGCAAGGCGTGAAGGTGGAGAACGACGCCTATGCCGGGGGCTGGCTCGACTGGTTGAGCCCGTTCAGCCTGCTGACGGGCGTCAGCGTCGCCATCGGCTATGGGCTGCTGGGCGCGACGTGGTTGATCTGGAAGACGCAAGGCGCCTTGCAGGCGCGGGCGCGTTCGTCCGCCTTCGTGCTGGGGGCGGCGACGCTGATCGCACTGGGAGCGGTCAGTCTGGCGACGCCCTTTTTGGCGTTCGACTATTGGCGGCGCTGGTTCGAATGGCCGAGCCTGCTTTTGACCGCGCCGGTTCCGCTGCTGACGGCGGGCGTCGCGTATGTGTTCTTCCGCAGCGTCAGGCGAACGGGCGAGGCGCTGCCATTTCTCAGCGCGCTGATGGTGTTCTTCCTCGGCTTCGTGGGTCTGGGGATCAGCATGTATCCGTATATCGTGCCGCGCGCGGTGACGATCTGGGAGGCCGCCGCGCCTGAGCGCAGTCAGGTGTTCATGCTGTGGGGCGCGGGCGCCATCCTGCCGTTGATCCTCATCTATACGGCCTGGGCCTATTGGGTGTTTCGCGGCAAGGTGTCGGCGGAGGGCTACCATTGACGCCCGCGCCGCTCTGGCGGCGGTTGGCGTGGCTTGCCGGCATCTGGGCGGCGAGCGTACTGAGCCTGGGCGTAGTCGCCCTCCTCATCCGGCTGGCGCTGCACGCAAACCCAGCGCATGGATAGCATTCTCCTTGAGGATGAGCGGCCGCACCTCGTCCTTGAACCCCGCCTTCTCGAAATCGGCGATCCAGCGGTCGGGGCTGATGAGCGGAAAGTCCGAGCCGAACAGCATTTTGTGGCGCAACTGCGTGTTGGCGTATTGCACGATCTGAGGCGGAAAATATTTGGGCATCCAGCCTGACAGGTCGATGTAGATGTTGGGCTTGTGCAGGGCGATGGACAAAGCTTCGTCGGTCCACGGCCATGACGGATGAGCGAGGATGATCGTCATGTCAGGAAAATCGACGGCCACGTCGTCGACGTAGATCGACTGCGAATATTTGAGCCTTAAACCCCCACCGCCGCGCATGCCGGTTCCTATGCCGGAATGGCCGGTGTGGAAAATGGCGGGCAGCTTGTATTCGGCGATGACCTCGTAAAGTTTGTAGGCGAGCCGGTCGTTGGGGAAGAAACCCTGACATGTCGGATGGAACTTGAACCCTCGCACGACGCCGTCCTCGATGAGCGCACGCGCCTCGCGGGCGCCCATCAGGCCCTTGTGCGGATCGATGGAGGCGAAGGCGATGAGAATGTCGGAATTTTCACGCGCGGCGTCGCGGATTTCCTCGTTGGTGATGCGGCGATTGCCGATCTCGAACTCGGAATCCACCGTGAACATCACGAGGCCGATCTTCTTCTCGCGATAGTAAGCGAGCGTCTCGGCGATGGTGGGGCGCTTGCCGACCTTGAAATATTTGCTCGCCGCCGCCTCGAACGGTTCCCAGAACGAGTCCGTCGGCTGGCGGCAGGACACTTCCGCATGAGTGTGGACGTCGATGGCGACGAGTTCGTCGATGTTCATGGGCGCTCCTTCGTCCCTGCAACATAGCGCGGGGCGCGGGAGGGCTGCAATTGGTTATGCCGCATAACCTGTTGCGTCCCCCCGCGCTTCCTCTGCTGTCACCGCCCGCGCTATAGAGAGAGACAGCAAAGTTGGGGGGAGCATGGACGCGCAAGAACCCGTTCTGGAGGCGGATCTCGCCATCGTCGATCCGCATCATCACTTGTGGGACTGGTCGACACGCCTCGCCAGCGCGCCCCCCGCCCAACATCCCTTCGAAACCATCTACCGGCTCGTGCCGCGATACCTGCTCGAAGACCTGATGGTCGACCTGAACTCGGGCCATCGGATCACCGACACCGTCTTCATCGAATGCCGTTCCATGTATCGCGCGGACGGTCCGGTCGAATTTCGCCCGGTGGGCGAAACGGAATTCGTCAACGGGATCGCGGCGCAGAGCGCCTCGGGCCTCTACGGCGACACGCGGGCCTGCGCTGGGATCGTGGGCCACGTCGATCTCTTGCTGGGGGACCGTGCGGCGGCGGTGCTGGAGGCGCATATCGACCGAGCGCCAGACCGGTTTCGTGGCGTGCGCCATTCCGCCTCCTGGGACGCCGACCCCGCCGTGCTGGGGCCGCTCGCCTTTCGGCCCCCCGGGTTGCTGGCCGACGCGGCCTTTCGCAGGGGGTTCGCCCATCTCGCGCCTCTCGGCCTTTCGTTCGAGGCCTGGGTGCTGGAGCCGCAACTGCCCGAGGTGCTGGCGCTGGCGAAAGCGTTTCCCGATACGACCATCGTGCTCGATCATGTCGGCACGCCGCTGGGGATCGGCGCCTATGCCGGGCGGCGGGAGGAGCGGTTTGGCGTCTGGCGTGAGAACATCCGCGAACTGGCGCAGACGGAAAACGTGGTGGTGAAGCTCGGCGGTCTCGCCATGCCGTTCGGCGGTTTCGCCGTCGAGGAGGGAGACAGCCCGCTGTCGGAGAAACTGGCCGCGCTGTGGCGGCCCTATATCGAGACCTGCATCGAGGCCTTCGGCGTCGGGCGCTGCATGTACGAGAGCAATTTTCCGGTGGACCGCTACGGTTGCGATTACCGTGTGCTTTGGAACGCATTGAAGCGTACGGCGGCGGGCGCTTCCTCCGCCGAGAAGACGCTTTTGTTCAGCGGGGTCGCGCGGCGGATCTACAGGCTTGGAGATCCCGCCTGAGACTTCAGCGCCTGGGCGAGGAGCGCGGGTTTCCTTCATCCCGCCCCTTCCCGCCCCGCCCTTCCCTCCCTACATCATCATCGACGCCGCGTGATCGCGGCGATTCGCGGACGGCGCCTCGGTCGCTTCGGGGCCATGCGCCGGGCCATAGGGGAGCAGCAACATGAACCTTGAGAAATACACCGAACGCGCACGGGGCTTCATACAGTCCGCGCAAGCTCTCGCGCTGCGCGAGAACAACCAGCAATTCACGCCCGAGCATGTGCTCAAAGTGCTGCTTGACGACGAGCAGGGGCTTTGCGCGGGCCTCATCGACAAGGCGGGCGGGCGCTCGAAAGACGCGCTCGCGCAGGTCGAAATCGCGCTGAAGAAACTGCCCAAGGTGCAAGGAACCGGGGCGGGCCAGCTTTATCTCGCCCCCACCACGGCGCGTCTGTTCGACGCCGCCGAAAAACTGGCCGAAAAGGCGGGCGACAGTTTTGTGACCGTCGAACGGCTGCTGATCGCGCTGGCGCTGGAGAAGGGCGCGGAGGCGGCCAAGATTTTGGCCAATTCCGGCGTGACGCCGCAGACGCTCAACGCCGCCATCAACGACATCCGCAAGGGCCGCACGGCGGATACCGCCAGCGCCGAAAACGGCTACGACGCGTTGAAGAAATACACGCGCGATCTCACCGAGGCGGCCCGCAACGGCAAACTCGACCCCGTCATCGGCCGCGACGAGGAGATCCGCCGCACGATGCAGGTGCTGAGCCGCCGCACCAAGAACAATCCCGTCCTGATCGGCGAGCCCGGCGTCGGCAAGACCGCCATCGTCGAGGGCCTCGCGCTGCGCATCGTCAACGGCGACGTGCCGGAATCGCTGCGCGACAAGAAGCTGCTGTCCCTCGACATGGGTGCGCTGATCGCGGGGGCGAAATATCGCGGCG
Source organism: Hyphomicrobiales bacterium (assembly GCA_043784465.1). Classification (GTDB taxonomy): domain Bacteria; phylum Pseudomonadota; class Alphaproteobacteria; order Rhizobiales; family Beijerinckiaceae; genus Roseiarcus. The sequence continues at coordinate 33,499 of JAYVYJ010000164.1, read as the reverse complement.
AGTTCGAGGAGCGGCTGAAGTCGCTGCTCAGCGAAGTGACTTCGGCCGAGGGCGGCATCATCCTGTTCATCGACGAGATGCACACGCTCGTCGGCGCCGGAAAGGCCGATGGCGCGATGGACGCCTCCAACTTGCTGAAGCCCGCTTTGGCGCGCGGCGAGTTGCATTGCATCGGCGCGACCACGCTCGACGAATATCGCAAGCACGTCGAAAAGGACGCAGCGCTGGCGCGGCGCTTTCAGCCGGTGTTCGTCAGCCAGCCGACGGTCGAGGACACGATCTCGATCCTGCGCGGATTGAAAGAAAAATACGAAGTCCACCACGGCGTGCACATTTCCGACGCGGCGCTGGTCGCGGCCGCGACGCTGTCCAACCGCTACATCGCCGACCGCTTTCTACCCGACAAGGCCATCGACCTTATCGACGAGGCGGCGTCGCGCCAGCGCATGCAGATCGATAGCAAGCCCGAGGAGTTGGACGAACTCGACCGCCGAATCATGCAACTCAAGATCGAGCAGGAGGCTTTGCGCAAGGAGACCGACGCGGCCTCGCGCGACCGGCTGGTGAAGCTCTCCACCGAACTCGGCGACCTGCAAGAAAAATCCGACGCGATGTCGGCCCGGTGGAAGGCTGAAAAGGACAAGATCGGCGCCTCGCAGAAGATCAAGGAAGATCTTGAATCCGCCCGCAACGCGCTCGCGCAGGCGCAGCGCAAGGGTGACTATGCGGAAGCCGGAAAGCTGACGTACGGCGTAATTCCCGAGCTGGAACGCAAGCTCGCGGAGACCGAGTCGGGCCAGAACTCGAACCTCGTCAACGAGGCCGTGACGCCCGACAATGTGGCGCAGGTCGTCTCGCGCTGGACCGGCGTGCCGGTCGAGCGGATGCTGGAGGGTGAGCGCGACAAGCTGCTCAAGATGGAGCAGGAGATCGGCCGCCGCGTCGTGGGCCAGGCCGAGGCGGTCGCCGCCGTATCGACCGCCGTGCGGCGGGCGCGGGCCGGATTGCAGGACCCCAACCGTCCCATCGGCTCGTTCATGTTCCTGGGGCCAACGGGCGTCGGCAAGACGGAACTGACCAAGGCGCTGGCCTCGTTCCTGTTCGACGACGACAGCGCGCTGCTGCGCATCGACATGTCGGAATACATGGAAAAGCACTCGGTCTCACGCCTCATCGGCGCGCCTCCGGGCTACGTCGGCTATGACGAGGGCGGCGCACTGACGGAGGCCGTGCGGCGCCGACCCTATCAGGTCGTGCTGTTCGACGAGATCGAGAAGGCGCATCCGGACGTGTTCAACGTGCTGTTGCAGGTTCTCGACGACGGACGGCTCACCGACGGACAGGGCCGGACGGTCGATTTCCGCAACGTGCTGATCGTCATGACGTCGAATCTGGGCGCGGACTATCTGGTCCATCAGCCAGATGGCGAGGACACCAAGGCGGTCGAGAAGGAGGTGATGAACGTCGTGCGCGGTCATTTCCGGCCCGAATTCCTCAACCGCGTCGACGAGATCATCCTGTTCCACCGCTTGCGGCGTGAGGACATGGGGGCGATCGTCGACATCCAGTTCAAGCGGCTGGCCAAGCTGCTGGAGGATCGCAAGATAAGCCTGTCGCTCGACGCCCGGGGCCGCCAGTGGCTCGCCGACAAGGGCTACGATCCCGCCTATGGCGCGCGCCCGCTCAAGCGCGTCATCCAGAAATGGGTGCAGGACCCGATGGCGGGCAAGATCCTCGCCGGCGAGGTGCGCGACGACCAGACGGTGGCGGTCAGCGCGGCGCAAGGCCGCCTGACGCTGGATGGCAAGCCGGTAGGCGGCGACGTCGAGGAGACGCCCAACACGCGCTCGCCTATCGTCGTGCAGTTCCCGAAGGCGTAAGAGCGAACCGGGCCGGCGTTGCGGCCCGGCCGACCGGAACAGGAGCGAGCATGAACGGGTTTCTCGGCGGGTCCGTCGCCTCGGTCGCAGTGCGGCTTCTGGTCGTGTCGTTCATCGTCGGCATGTTGCTGACGATGTTCGGCTTCGACCCGGAGACGCTGTATTTCCGGATCTCCGCCATGGTGCGCCACCTCATCGCCTACGGGCTTGAGGATTTCCAGCACGTCGCCCGCATCCTGCTGACCGGCGCGATGATCGTCATCCCGGTCTGGTTCATCCTGCGCCTGATGGACGCGCGGCGCGCGCGCTGACGATCCGGAGCGGCTTTGGCGACGTAATTTTATGTGTGGAGCCGCACTTGAACCCTGACATGAAGTCGCTCGCCCGCGTTTTGACCTACGCGGGCGCTTTGCCGTTTGCGGCCTGCGCCCTCGCTCTCTGGAGCGGCGTGCGGCCCCGCGGGCTCGATCCCGTCGCAGCGCTCCAGGTCTACAGCCTGACCATCGCGACCTTCATGGCCGGAACCCTGTGGGGCTATGTCGTGCCGGCCGCGCGGGGACGCCAAGCCGCCGTCCTGCTCGTCGGCAGCACCCTTCTCGCTTTGGCCGTCGCCGGCGCCGCCTTGCTGTCCGCGCCGCGTCTGACTTTGGGCGTGGATGGCGTGGCTTTCGTCCTGCTGCTTGCGGCGGATTTCTGGGCGGGGCGACAGGGCTGGATCGCGCCAGACTATTTGACGCTGCGGCTTCGGGTGACGGCCATCGTCGCCGTATTCCTGGGGATCGCATGGGCGGCGATATGAGAGTCGCCGTCGTCGGCGCCGGGATTGCCGGCCTGCGCGCCGCTGCGCTCATCTCGCCCCATGCCCGCGTCGTGGTGTTCGAGAAATCGCGCGGGTTCGGCGGGCGGCTGGCGACGCGGCGGGCGGGCGCATTCAGCTTCGACCACGGCGCTCCCTATTTTCGCGCGCGCGACCCCGAGTTCGTCGCCTATCTCGCCGATCTCGCCGCGCGCGGCATCGTCGCCCCCTGGCGCGCGCGTTTCGCCGAGATTGACGGCGCCCGGATCGACATGCGCGCTACCTGGGACGAGGCGGACGCGCACTATGTCGGCGTGCCAGGCATGAGCGCCGTCGGGCGTCATATGGCGGAAGGACTCGACGTGAGGCGGGAGACCCGCATCGTCGCTACGCTCGCCGACGACGCCGGGTGGGGACTGGAGAGCGAGGGCGGCGAGGCGCACGGCCCCTTTGACGCGCTCGTCCTCGCGCTCCCGGCGCCCCAGACGCTCGACCTTCTGCCGTCTGAAAACCCACTAACAGCGTCTGCGCGCGCGGCGAGGATGCAGGGGTGTTTCGCGCTGATGCTGGGTTATGAGGGCAAGCTGGCGAGCCCGTTCGACGCCGCGCTGGTGCGCGGCTCGCCGCTCAGCTGGATTTCCGCCGATCACTCCAAGCCGGGCCGCGACGACGCGTCTGCGCTCGTCGCGCTGTCCGCCAACGACTGGGCCGACGCCCATATCGAGGACGACCCCGAGGCCGTCCGGCAGGCGCTCCTGGCTGCTCTCGCGTCCCTTCTGGGCGAGGCGGTGCGGGCGCCGTCGCATATGGCGCTGCACCGATGGCGGTTCGCCAATGCAGGCCGCGCCCACGCCCCCCTTGCTGCGTTCGACGCGCCACGAAGACTTGCGGTATGTGGCGACTGGCTGGTACAGGGCCGCGTCGAGGCGGCCTTCCTCTCGGGAAGCGTCGCCGCGCGCGCAGTTCTCGGCGCGCTGTGTCGATGAGAGCAGGTTAACGTCGGTTGCGTCGACATGGTTATGTCTTTGGCGGCGACATTGGACGGGGTCAGCCGGCGGCTTCGCTGGTCGACCGGACGTGGCTGGCGCGCGCATGACTTTGCGGCTCGCTACGCCAAGCCCTCCGGCGACGTCTGGGGATACGCGGGCTCGCCGGAACACGTCCGCCGCGCCGAGTGGATTCTCTCAGGGCTGCCGTGCTCGCGCTTCCGCCGCGTGCTGGAGGTAGGTTGTGCGCAGGGCTTTCTGACCGAACGCCTCGCGCCCCGATCCGACAGCCTCGTCGCCTGCGACTTCTCGCCCGATGCGGTCGCGCAAACGCGACGGCGGCTGACGGACGCTCCTCATGTCGAGTGCCGCGTCGCCGATATTCGCGATGAGTTCCCCGGCGCGGACTTCGATCTCTGCCTTTTTTCCGACGTGCTCTACTATCTCTCGAAGCGCGAGACCGAACTTGTGCTGGCCGAAGCGTCGCGCCGGATCGTCCCGGGCGGCTTCGTCGTGATCGCGAGCGAATGGCGGGAAAACGCAAGCGGCCTCACCGATCCGGCCTACGCCCTCGCACGGCTCGACGCGCAACCCGGCTGGACGCGGCTGACGCGGACCGGCCGCCCGTTCGGTTCCGGCGAATTCGTGCTGGCGGTCTATCGCCGGGGCGCAGCGTCCGACGCGCCGCTTCATACAAATGACACGCGACGGTCGTAACCGACAAGATCCTCGATCCACAGGAGGTTCGGATGCGCCCTCTTCTCGCCAGCTTTGCGTTGCTTCTGATCGCGGTCCCTGCGGGGGCCGGCGGCATGGGCGATCCTTCGACGGTGTTGCGGCAGAAGAACGCGATCTGTGAACAGCAGCGCCGGGGCGAAGGCCCGCTATACCCCAATATGTGCCTGCCCGAACTGCCCGTCGGTCCGGTCTACGAGGATCGTGGGCGCCGCCACTGAGCGGCCTCATGAACATACCTTAATTTACAGGACATTCGCCGCTCATCGGCGATGCTCATATTGCGGTCATCGAAATGTTTCGGAGACCGTCATGTTTGAGACCAAGTTCGCTTCCCGCCGTCCCTGGGTCGCCTCCGCCGCCGCGCTGGCGATCGCCGCGACTGGCGTGCTCGCGCTCAACTTCCCGGCCGGCTCGCCGGCGCGGGCCGGCGCGCTGGAAGCGCCCGCCGGCGCCGCGAGCGGCGTGCCCTCCTTCGCCGACGTCGTCGATCACGTGAAGCCCGCCGTCGTCTCTGTCAAGGTCGCCGTCGAGGACGCGTCCGCCACCTCCGAGGAAGGCGAGAGCGAAGGCATGGACGGGGTGCCGCCCGAGATGCAGCAGTTCTTCAAGCATTTCGGCGGACAGGGGCAGAACTTCGGCAAGCCCATCGTGAAGCACGGCGTTGCGCTGGGTTCGGGCTTCCTCATCTCGGCCGACGGCTATGTCGTCACCAACAACCATGTCGTCGACCACGGCAAGACTGTCACGGTGACGCTCGACAGCGGCAAGGAATATGACGCGAAGGTGGTGGGCATCGATTCCAAGACCGACCTGGCGCTGCTCAAGATCAAGGACGCCACCGAACTTCCTTATGTCAAACTTTCCAAGGAGACACCGCGCATCGGCGACTGGGTGCTGGCCATCGGCAACCCGTTCGGCCTCGGCGGCACGGTGACGGCGGGCATCGTGTCGGCGGAGGGCCGCGACATCGGTTCGGGTCCCTATGACCAGTTCATCCAGATCGACGCCCCGATCAACAAGGGCAATTCGGGCGGTCCGACCTTCAACCTCAAGGGCGAGGTGGTGGGCGTCAACACGGCGATCTTCTCGCCGACCGGCGGCAGCGTCGGGCTGGGCTTCGCGATCCCCGCGCAGACGGTCGATCTGGTGGTCGCGCAGCTTCAGCACGGCGGCGTCAAGCGCGGTTATCTCGGCGTGCAGATCCAGCCGGTGACGCAGGAACTGGCCGACGGCCTCGGCCTGAAATCCACCGACGGCGCGCTGGTCGCCGAGACGCAGCCCGACTCGCCGGCTTACGCTGCGGGCTTCAAATCCGGCGACGTGATCGTCAAATTCAACGGCGAGACGGTGAAGTCGGCGGCGGACCTGACCCGCAAGGTCGGCTCGCTGAAGCCAGGCGACAAGGCGGAGGTCGCCTATGTGCGCGGCGGCGAGGACAAGACGGCGAGCGTCGCGCTCGGCGATCTCAAACCCGAGCAGACCGCGAAAGCCGATGAGGACAAGACCGAGGCGCGTCCCTCGCTGACGCTGGGCGTGCAACTGGCGCCCAGCGAGAAGGGCAAGGGCGTTCAGGTGGTCGGCGTCGACCCGACCGGCCAGGGCGCCGCCAAGGGCCTGTCGGCGGGGGATGTCATCCTTGAGGTGTCGGGCAAGCCGGTGGCCTCCCCGCAGGAGGTGAAGGCGGGGATCGAGGCGGCCAAGAAGGACGGCAAGAAGGCGGTGCTGATGCTGGTCAAGACTCAGCAGGCCTCGCGCTTCGTCGCCTTCGAGTTCCCGAAGGCTTGATTGAAGAGACCGGGCGCCGAAGAGGCGCCCGGTCACAACGGCGGACGGGGACGCCCACTGGCGCTTTCGTCCGGGTCGGCGTTCGGTCGAAAGACGAACGGCGGCTTCGCGTCAAGAAAGTTCCATTTCCGTTTTTATGTCCCGGCCCGAACTCCGGCCGCTGCGCCTCGTCACCCTCGCCCAGCGCTGGGATTGGCCCTGACCAGGCGACTGGCGCCCCCCAGATCTTCGCCCCCGGCCCCATCGGTTCGACCTCGCCATGGGACGTGTCGACGTTCACGATCCGGCCCTGCGCATGAACGATCAGGTCTTCGCGTTCGTTGAGCGCGCCGCAGGCGACGCCCGCCGCCATCGGCTTGGCCATCAGCTCCGCGCGGCCAGCGGCAAAGCGCGTCCGCGACCTTCGCGTCGTGCGCGGAGCGCTTGGCGATAAACGCGCCGCTTGCAGGCAGGGCGACATGTGCGGTCACGACATCTTTCGGAAACGCCGGCCTTGGGGCCCGCTCCGCCCGCGCGCTCAGGTAGCGTGACGCCGACCCGCCCCGCCTCTTGATGTAGGCGCGAACGCCTATTAACATGGCACACTCGCCTAATTCTTAGACGGTTTTGCGCAGCCCATCGCGGGATGCGGAACCGGACCGGGGGTCCCCGGAATGGCATGGCGATTGCTGCGCGAGTGAAGTTCGACACAGAGACCCCATGCCCGACAGCGCGCTCGAATTGATCAAAGTCACCAAGCGCTACGGCGTCACCACGGCCGTCGACGCCATCGACCTGAAAATCCCGGCGGGCGCCTATTGCTGCCTGCTCGGGCCGTCGGGCTGCGGCAAGACCTCGACCCTGCGTATGATCGCGGGGCACGAGAGCACGACCGAAGGCGACATTCTCATTGGCGCGGCCAACGTCACCGACCTGCCGCCGGCGCGGCGCAACACGGCGATGATGTTCCAGAGCTACGCGTTGTTTCCCCATCTCAACTGCCTGGACAATGTCGCGTTCTCACTCAAAATGCGGGGCGTCGACAAGGCGGCGCGCCGGGCCAAGGCTATGGATCTGCTCCAGCTTGTCGCCATGGAGCCTTATGCGATGCGCGTCCCGGCCCAACTTTCGGGGGGTCAACAGCAGCGAGTCGCGCTCGCGCGCGCGCTCATCACCAACCCGCAGGTGCTGCTGCTCGACGAACCGCTCTCCGCGCTCGACCCGTTCTTGCGCGGTCGGATGCGCGCGGAACTGCGGCGCCTGCAACGCAGCCTGGGAATCCCGTTCGTCCACGTGACCCACGGTCAGGACGAGGCGCTGGCGCTGGCGGATCTCGTGGTGGTGATGAACAAGGGCAAGATCGAGCAGCAGGGCGCGCCGCGCGACCTGTTCGAGAATCCGCTTACGGAATTCATCGCGCGCTTTCTTGGAGGCCATAACGTGCTGTCGACGCCCGGCGGCCCCGTCGCCGTGCGCACCGACCGCGTCGCGCTGGCCAAACCGGCCGATCCAGCGACGCGTCTGCGTGCGACCGTCACGGGCGTGGAATATCAGGGCGGTCATTATTTGATCGCGCTGGAGGGCGGCGGCGCGGCGGATCTCGCCGCCGCCGTGCCCGACGACCGATTCGCCGCGCATCCCGCGGCGATTGGCGACGAAGTCGGCCTCGTTTGGGGCGACGGCGACGTCCATCCGCTTACCCCGGCCGCCTGAAAGGCGCCGGTTTTTCTGTCTGGAGGAAACAAAATGTCTGACCATGAATCGACGGCGGCCGGGGTTTCGCGACGCACGCTGATCAAAGGCGCGGCGGCCGTCGCCGCCGCCTCCACTTTCCCGATGCCCGCCGTCCACGCCGCCGAGGACAAGGTCCTTCGCTATCTGGGCACCGCCGTCAACCAGAGCGACGACATCACCAAGAAGGTGAAGGCCGACACCGGCATCACCATCCAGAACATCGTCGCCACCACCGACGACGTGACCAAGCGCGTCATCACGCAGCCCAACTCGTTCGACGTGCTCGACACCGAATATTTCAGCCTCAAGAAGCTGGTGCCATCGGGCAACATCCTGCCGATGAACGCCCGGTTGATAAAGGAGTTCAACAATATCACGCCCGTCTTCACCAAGGGCGAACTGCCCAACGGCAAGAAGATCGGCGACCAGGGCACCGCGCCCAAGAAGGTGATGTTCGTCGAGGGCGAGCACTCGTCGAAGTTCTCGGCGACGCCGACCGAATGGGTCACGCTGATCCCCACCGTTTATAACGCCGATACGCTGGGCATCCGCCCCGACCTCATCAAGCGGCCGATCAACTCGTGGGCCGAATTGCTGAACCCCGAGTTCAAGGGCAAGGCCGCCATCCTCAACATCCCCTCCATCGGCATCATGGACGCCGCGATGGTGGTCGAGGCGACCGGCAAATACAAATACCCCGATAAGGGCAACATGACGAAGGCCGAAATCGACATGACGATGGCGGTGCTGACCGAAGCCAAGAAGGCCGGGCAGTTCCGCGCGTTCTGGAAGGACTTCAACGAGAGCGTCAACTTGATGGCGGCGGGCGAGACCGTCATTCAGTCGATGTGGTCGCCCGCCGTCACCGCCGTGCGCACCAAGGGCATCGCCTGCACATTCCAGCCGCTGAAGGAAGGCTATCGCTCATGGGCGTCGGGCTTCTGCATGTCGAAGGGAACGACCAAGAAGCAGCAGGAAATGATCTACGAGTTCGTCAACTGGTATCTGTCGGGCTGGGCCGGCGCCTATCTCAACCGTCAGGGCTATTATTCGGCGGTGCTCTCGACCGCCAAGGCCAATATGGAGCCTTATGAGTGGGCCTATTGGATGGAAGGCAAGGCCGCCGATAAGGATATCAAGGGGCCGGACGGCTCGTTGCTGGAGAAGGCCGGCGCCACGCGCGACGGCGGCTCTTACGACGATCGTATGGGCAGCGTCGCGTGCTGGAACGCCGTGATGGACGAAAACGACTACATGGTGCGCAAATGGAACGAATTCATCGCCGCCTGAGATTTGACTGATGACCGTATCGGTCGTCCCCTCGAAGCCGACGGCGTCGGCTTCGTCCGCCCCCGCGACGCGCTTTGCGTCGCGGAAGGCGCTCGACCGCGTCGGCGCGCCGGGCTGGTTGCAGGCGATGCCGATCAGCGTCGTCTTCGGCCTGTTCTTTGTGCTGCCGCTTGTCTTCGTCGTCATCGTCAGCTTCTGGGACTACAACGATTATCAGATGCTGCCGACGTTCACCTGGCGCAGCTACACGGAAAGCTTCGAGGGCTGCCTCACCAAATTTCCCGATTGCACGATCCTGCGAACCTATGGATCGACGCTGAAGTTTTGCGCCATCGTGTGGGCGCTGACGCTCGCGCTGGGCTTCTCCATCGCGTATTTTCTCGCCTTCCACATCCGCAGCACGACGATGCAGATGGTGTTGTTTCTCGTCTGTACGATTCCCTTCTGGACCTCCAACGTGATCCGCATGATTTCGTGGGTTCCGCTGCTCGGGCGCAACGGGCTGGTCAACCAGACTCTGGTGGGTGCGCATATCGTCAACCAGCCTCTGGAATGGTTGCTCTATTCGCCGTTCTCGGTGTCGCTCGCCTTCGTACATCTGTTCACCTTCTTTATGGTTGCGCCCATCTTCAACTCGATGATGCGCATCGACCGGCGGTTGATGGAGGCGGCCTACGATGCGGGCGCCAACGGGTTCCAGATGCTGACCAACGTCGTGATCCCGTTGTGCAAGCCCGGCATCGCCATCGGCTCGATCTTCGTCGTCACCATCGTGATGGGCGATTTCATCACCTTCGACGTGATGGGCGGCCAGCAGATCGCATCGGCCGGCAAGCTGGTGGAGACGCGCCTTCAGGCGTTGCAATTCCCGCCCGCCGCCGCCAATGCCGTGATCCTGCTGGGCGCGACGATGCTTATCATCGTGATCCTCAACCGCATCGTCGACATCCGCAAGGAACTTTGATGAACGTGAGAATTTCCGGATGAACGAACGTCGCGGCCTTCCGTTCTATGTGCTGAGCCTCGTGTTCGCGCTCTACGTGCTGTTTCTCTACGGCCCGATGATCGTGATTTTTGTGCTGTCGTTTCAGGGGCCGACGGGCGGGCTGACGTTTCCCATGAACGGAATTTCGTTCCACTGGTTCGAGCGGCTGTGGCAGGGTGGCGGCATCGTCGATATTTCGGGAGCGTTCAAGCGCTCGCTCGGGCTCGGGCTCGTCGTCATGGTGCTGACCATGGTGCTGTCGCTGATGGCGGGACTGGCGTTCCGCAAGAAGTTCTTCGGCGCCAACGCGCTTTTTTATGTGACCATCGCCAGCCTGATCGTGCCCTCGATCGTCACCTCGCTCGGCATCGCGCTGGAATTTCGTGTGCTGGACGACGTCATCAAGACCTACGGCCCGGCCTGGCTTGCGGACGGCTACACGACGGGGATGGGCAATTACACCTCCGGCCTCGGGGCGCATCTCACATGGACGTTGCCGTTCGGCCTGTTGGTGATGTTCGCGATTTTCAACCGCTTCGACGGACGCTTCGAGGAGGCGGCGCGCGATCAGGGCGCGACGCCGTGGCAAACGTTGCAACATGTGGTGCTGCCGATCATCCTGCCCTCGCTGGTGGGCGTGGGCCTGTTCGGCTTCACGCTGTCGTGGGACGAAATCGCGCGCTCAAGCCAGGCGATGGGCGAGCATAATACGTTGCCGATGGAGCTTCAGGCGCTGACGACGACCGTGACGACGCCCGACATCTACGCGCTCGGCACTTCGACGACGGCGGTTTCTTTCGCCGTCATCGCCGTGGCCCTTTTCGCCATCGGGCAGTTGCAGCGGCGTCAGGCGAAGTTCGGATCGGATGCGGGCGCCGCCTAGATCGTGCGCCCGCCATCGACCGGCAACACCACGCCGGTTATGAACTCCGCTTCGTCGGAGGCGAGATAGACGCAGGCCGCTGCAATGTCGGACGGCTTGGAAAAGCGCCCCAAGGGGATGGTCGCGGCGAATTTCGCGCGGTTCTCCGGCGTGTCGGGCACGCCCATGAACGCTTCCAACAGGCCGGTCTCGCCGATGACGGGCGCGACGCAATTGACGCGGATTTTCATCGGCGCCAGTTCCACGGCCAGAGACTTCGACACCAGATTTACGAACCCTTTGGAGCCGTTGTACCAGGTGAGACCGGGGCGCGGGCGCACGCCCGCGGTCGAGCCGATGTTGATGACCGATCCGCCGCCGCCGTCGCGCAAAACGGGCGTCGAGATCTGCGTCATCAGGAAGATCGCCTTGACGTTGATGGCGTAGATGCGGTCGAACTCCGCCTCCGTCACTTCCAGCAACGGCTTGTTGCGATGCGTCCAGCCTGCATTGTTGACCACGATGTCGAGACGACCCAGCGCCTGCGCCGCCGCGACCGCGCGGGCCACGTCGGCGGCGTCGGTCACGTCGCCTTCCACCGCCGTCACGCCCGGCCCTGCCTCGGCGGCCACCTTGCGCGCGCCCTCGCCGTTGAGGTCGAAATTGACGACTTTCGCGCCTTCGCTGGCGAAACGGCGCACGATCTCGGCGCCGAAGCCCGAGGCGCCGCCGGTCACCAGCGCAACCTTGTCCTTGAGACGCACGTTTTCCTCCCCTGCTTTGCGCGCTTCATAGCATGGCGCGGATCAGTCTTCGATGATGGCGACCGCGCGCGTCCAGCCCGCCGACGCGCGTTCGATTTTCGTCGGAAAGCAGGAGATTGTGAAGCCGTCGGCGGGCAGCGCCTCCAGATTGTGCAGCTTCTCGATGTGGCTGTAGCCGATGTGACGGCCGGCCTTATGGCCTTCCCAGATCAGCGAGGCGTCGCGGGTCTCGGCGTAGCGTTTGGCGGTGTGGACGAAAGGCGCGTCCCAGCTCCAGCTGTCGATGCCGGTCACGCGCACGCCGCGCTCCAGCAGATAGAGCGTCGCTTCGGCGCCCATGCCGCAGCCTGACGCCACATAATCGGGCTGACCGTATTTGACCCCCGCGCTGGTATTGACCACGACGATCTCCAGCGGCTTCAACTCGTGGCCGATGCGCTGCAACTCGGCCTCGACGTCGGCGGCGGTGGCGACATAGCCGTCGGCGAAATGGCGGAAGTCGAGTTTCACGCCGGGCTGGAAGCACCATTCGAGCGGGATTTCGTCAATCGTCGCGGCGCGCTCGCCCCTGTTCATCGTGGGATGATAGTGCCACGGCGCGTCGATGTGGGTGCCGTTGTGGGTGGAAAGCTGCACGCGCTCCACCGCCCAGCCCTGCGCATCCGGCAGGTCAGCGGCCTTCAGGCCGGGGAAGAAGCGCAGGAGTTCGGCGAGGCTTTGCTGGTGGTCAATATACTCGATCTGCGGGCCTAGCCCTGGCGGGTCAGCCGCCACGTCGTTTTGCAAGGATATGGAAATGTCAATAAAACGCCGGGCCATGGCAGCCTCCCTGTTTGGTTGTTCACGCCTGACGGCGCACGTGGTTGCGCAAGGCGCCGATGCGCTCGATGCTCAGTTCGATGGCGTCGCCGTCTTCGAGAAAGCGGCCGATCTCCAGTCCGCAGCAATTGCCGACCGTGCCGGAGCCAAACACTTCGCCCGCGCGGATCGTCTCGTCCTGCGAGACGTAAGCCAGCAATTCCTCGAACGGGAACAGCATGTCCTTCGTGTCCCCCTTGGCGCGCGTCTCGCCGTTGACGCGCACTTCGACGGCCAGCGTCTGAGGATCGCCGATCTCGTCGGGCGTGACGATCCACGGCCCCAGCACGTTGGAGCCGTCGAAGCTTTTGCCCTTGGCGGGGCCGAGCCGGCCCTGCATTTCCACCGCCTGCCGGTCGCGGGCGGAGAAATCGTTGAAGATCGTGTATCCGAAAATATGCGCGCCCGCGTCGCCTGCGGGGATGTTGGCGCGGCTGCGCTTGGTGACGATGGCGATTTCAAGTTCGTAGTCCATCACCTGACTGTAGCGCGGCCAGAGCACCGTCGTCTCCGGCCCGGCGACGGTGAAGCGGTTGGTGATGTAGTAAATGGGCATCTCCCGATAGACGGCGGCGAGAGGCTCCAGCGGCTCGGCCATCACGGCGGCGAAACCTTCCCCTCCGCTGGCCCGCAAGGCCTGCACCGCGCGCGCGCCCCGGCCCGACTGGCGAATATGCAGCGCGAACGACATGGCGTCGCGCATCTGGCGCGGCTCCGGCACCGGCGCAAGCAGCGTAACGGCGGCAAGATCGGACCACAGGCCGGCGTCCGCGCCACGCGTCTCCACGAGACGCCGCGCGGCGTCCAGTCCCGCGTCGTCGGCGTCGATCAGCGCCAGCATGGAGGCGAACGGGCCGGCCTCCCCTGCCTGCGCCGCAGCGGCTGCGAGGTCAAAAATGCGGGCGCGCTCGGAATCCACAATTCCAACGCGCTCGGGGCCTGCGGCCCGGTAGGTGGCCAGCTTCATGGGGTCCTCCCTTGCGTTCCTCTAGTTTATATACGATCTTAGTTTTTATCGATAATCAAGAGGCGCCAACGCGCGCCGGAGGAGGAAACCTTGACCCCCCGTTCCTTCGCGCGGCTCGCCGCCGCTTTCGTGTGGCTCGCCACCCCCGCTCTGGCCGAGTCCTTCAAGCTGAAGATCGCCTGCACGGCGACCAGCGATTGCGCGTCCGCGATGGTGGCGCGCGACGCAGGCATCTTCGCCAAACATGGCCTCGACGCCGACGTGACGCTGATCGGCATCAACACCAATATCCCGCCCGCCATCGTCTCGGACTCCATCCAGATCGGCGGGCCGACGGCGCCTGTGTTCCTGCAAGCGGTCGACGGCGGGCTCGATCTCGTCGTCGTGGCGGGCGCTTCCGTGATGGACGCGACGCAGGCCGTAACCATCGCCGCCGTCGCGCGCGCCGGCGTCGCCCTCAAAAGCGCTCCCGATTTCGTCGGCAAAAAGGTCGGCGCGCCGGGCATTGGCGCCTATCTGCACGTGCTGTTCCGCAAATGGTTGATCGAGAACGGCGTCGATCCCGGCAAAGTCAATTTCGTCGAAGTGACGTTCCCCACGATGAACGATGCGCTCAAATCCGGCGCCGTCGACGCCGTGCTGACCGCCGAACCCTTCGTCACGCGCATCAAGGCGGCGGGCAACGGCGACGTCGTCGCGCGCTTCGCCGCCGATCTCAAACGGCCCGATCCCATCATTTCCTATGCAGCGTCGCGCAGTTTTGCGGAGGCGCATCCCGACGTGATCAAGGCGTTTCGCGCGGCCATCGACGAAGGCGCGGCCATCGTCAACGCCGACCGGGAGACGGCGAGCCAGTCCATCGCCAAATTTACGAAAATGCCGATCGACATCGTGCGCATGAACCGCCCCGACCTTGCCCAACCAAAGATCAAGGGCGCGGACTTCGCCTGGTGGCTCGACACCATGAGCCAGCAGGGGATGCTGCAAGGCAAGGTCGATCTCGACAGACTGGTCGCCCCTTGAAAGAAGACGCCGACACGCTCGCCAGCCGCGCCGCCGCCGCCGTCGAGGCCGACATTCTGCGCGGAGGCCTCGCGCCGGGCAGCCGTCTGGGCATCGCGGGGACGGCGCGCCGTTATGGCGTCGGCGCGACGCCCTTGCGCGAGGGGCTGTCTCGGCTCGCCGCGCGAGGGCTCGTCGACGCGGTCGGCAATCGCGGATTTCACGTGCGCGCAATCTCGCGCGAGGATCTTGCCGACATTGTGCGCGTGCGCCGCCTTTTGGAGCGCGAGGCGGTCCGGCTCAGCGTCGCGGCGGGCGACGGCGCATGGGAGGGCCAAGTCGTCGCCGCGCTGCATCGGCTCAAGCGCTATGTCGAGGAGAATGCGACCGGCTTTGGCGAAGGCGAACCGGCCTTCGACGCTCTGCACAAAGACTTTCACACGGCGCTGATCGCCGCCTGCGGCTCGCCACGCCTGATCGCGCTGAGCGCGCGGCTCTATGACGAAGCCTATCGCTATCGGCGCATCATGATGTCGCGATTTTCGAGCCGCGAGGATTTTATCGCCAGCCACGAACGGTTGGCGGAAGCCGCCCTCGCCCGCCGAGCCGAAAGCGCCGCCGCATTGGCGGAAGCCCATATCGCGACGACGCTTGCGCTCGTCTATCCGCAGGCCGTCGCCGGATGAGCGCGCCGCTGATCGCGTTTCGCGCCGTCGATCTCGTCTTCGGGCCCGTCCGGGTGCTGGGCGGGCTGACGATGGACGTCAAGCGCGGCGAGATCGTCTGCGTGGTCGGGCCTTCGGGCTGCGGGAAGACCTCGGCGCTGCGGCTGGCTAGCGGTCTGCTGCGCCCGACGCGCGGCGAGGTGCTGTTTGACGGCGAGCCCGTGCGCGGCCCGCGTCGCGACGTCGCCATCGTGTTTCAGGATTATTCCAAGGCGCTGCTGCCGTGGCGAACGGCGTCGGGCAATGTGTCGCTGGCGCTGGAGGCGATGCACATGGCGCGGGGAAGGCGGCCCGCGCGGATCGCCGAATTGCTGGCGCGCGTGGGCCTTGCGGGCGCGGCGGACAAATATCCCTCGCAGCTTTCCGGCGGCATGCAGCAGCGCCTGCAAATCGCGCGCTGTCTGGCGCAGACGCCGCTCGCGCTCATGATGGACGAACCGTTCGGCGCGCTCGACGCCCTGACGCGCCAGACGCTTCAGGATGAGATGCTCGACATCGCGCAGGCGACCGGCGCGACAATCTTCTTCGTGACGCACGATCTCGAAGAGGCGATCTATCTGGGCGACCGGGTGATTGGTCTGGCGCCCCATCCCGGCCGCGTCGGCCTCGTTCTGGACGTCCACCTGCCGCGCCCGCGCGATCAGGTCGCGACGCGCGAAAGCGCGGAATTCCTCAAGCTGCGGCGGGCGCTCTACGATTTCATCCATACGAGCGAACGCTCGTGAAGGGGTTGGTCGTTCCCGTCGTCCTGATCGCGCTGGCCGAAATCGCCGCCCGCGCGGGCGGTCCCAGCGATTCCACGGCTCCGCCGTCCCAAGTGCTGGTCGCGCTCGCCGGCGCGCTCGCCGACGGCTCGCTGCTCGCCGCGACCCGCGACACGTTGACGAGCGCGTTCGGCGGGTTGGCGCTGGGCGCCGGCGCGGGGCTTGGGGGCGGCCTCGCGCTCGGCCTCGTGCGCCCCCTCGACCGGCTGATGGAGCTGACGCTGGAACTGCTGCGGCCCATTCCCTCGGTGGCGATCATTCCCATTGCGCTGATCGCGCTGGGCTTTGGCTATCGGCTGGAGATCGCCATCGTGGCGTTCTCCTGTTTCTGGCCGGTGCTGATCCTCACGCGCGCCGCCGTCAGGAGCGTCGAGCCGCGCCTGATCGAAGTCGCGCGCGCTTTGCGGCTGTCGCCGGGGAGCGCGGCGCTGAAGATCGTCGCACCGGCGGCGGCGCCGCGCCTGTTCGTCGCGCTCCGGCTGGCGACGGGCGTGGCGCTGGTGGTGGCGGTGACGGTCGAGATCGCGGTCAACCCGCAGGGTCTGGGCTATGAGGCGATGATGGCGAGCCAGGCGTTGCGGCCGGCGCTGATGCTCGCTGATCTCCTTTGGATCGGCATGGTGGGATACGCGCTCAACGCCGGACTTCTGTTCGCCCAGCGGCGGCTGTTTCCTTATGCGAGCGAGGCCGCGCGATGAGCGCGGTGTTCTGGCGTCTTGCGGGGCTGGCCGTGCTGGCGGCGCTGGTCGCTTTCTGGAGCGAAGCGGTCGCTCTCAAATGGGTCTCGCCCGTGTTTCTGCCCGCGCCCTCGCGCGTGGCGATCGCGCTGGCGCATGGCTGGGGAGAGCGCGATCTCGCCGACAAGTTTTTCGGCACCGTCGGCCACATGCTGGCGGGCTGGGGCGTGGCGTCGCTGGCGGGCGTGGCGCTGGGCGCGCTGATCGGCTCCAGCGCCGCTGCGCAAGCCTATTTGGGGCCAACGCTTGAATTTTTGCGCCCGCTGCCGGCCTCGGCGATCGTGCCCGTGGCGATTTCGCTGTTCGGCCTGACGTCGCAGATGGCGGTCGGGGTGATCGCGTTCGGGTCGATCTGGCCGGTGTTGCTCGCGGCCGTTCACGGATTCGCCAGCGTCGAACCGACGTTGCGCGAGGTCGAGCGTGCGCTGGGCCTTTCCCGCATGGCGTCTATCGTGAAGATTGCGCTGCCCTCCGCTGCGCCTGACATTCTCGCGGGGCTGCGGCTGGGCCTCACGGTATCGCTGATATTGGCGGTGGTGTGCGAAATGATCGCGGGGCTCGACGGCCTTGGTCAATGGGTGCTGGTGGCGGCGCGGTCCTACCGGTCGGCGGATGTTTTCGCAGGCGTTCTTCTGCTCGGCGTCATCGGCGTCGTCGCGAATGCGAGCCTCTCGCTGCTGGAAGGCCGGATGCTGCGATGGCGCTCCACGCCCGCCGGCTAAGCCGCCTATTTGAAGCCTCGACCCGGCGGGGGGAACGGGCGTATCTCTTCTTCGTAGTATTAGCGCTGCATCTTTTTAAGGGAGTCCGCCATGTCGCATGTCGTCTACGAGATCGTCGAGCATGACGGCGGGTGGGCCTACCGCGCGGGCGGTACGCTGTCGGAGACCTTCAAGACGCACGACCTCGCGCGCAAGGCCGCAGAACACGCCGCGCGCGAACAGCGCGCGCCCGGCGAGACCACGCCTATCCAGTACGAGACGCCCGCCGGCGATTGGCGCGAGGAGGCTTCCCGCGGCTCGGACCGTCCGGACACCGACGTCAAGGGTTGAGCGAGCCTCTCCTTCCTCGCCCGGCTAAAATGCGTTGCGATAGGCCGTGCGCGAAAACAGGGTCTTGACCAAAATCCAGACATCGAGTCCGAGCGTCCAGTGGTCGATATAGTGGAGGTCGAACTTCACCCGGCGTTCAATCTTGTCGGACGTGTCCGTCGGGCCGCGCAATCCATTGACCTGCGCCCAACCCGTGATCCCCGGCTTGATGTTGTGGCGACGCGCGTAGACTTCGACGCTTCGGGCGAATTGCCGGTCATGCGCGACCGCGTGCGGCCGAGGACCCACAAGCGACATTTCGCCGCGCAGGACATTGGCGAGTTGCGGCAACTCGTCGATGTTGAACCTGCGGATGAACCGACCCATGCGCGTGACGCGGAAATCGTTTCGGGCGGCCTGCTGAACGCGCCGGCTGCTTTGCGTCGCGGTCATGGTACGAAATTTGAAGATGCGAAACGGTTGTTTGTTGTAGCCGTATCGAATCTGCGTGAAAAAGACAGGTCCGGCGCTTTCGAACTTGATGGCGAGCGCGACGGCGAGCATCAGCGGCAATGCGAGCGCGAGCGCCAGGGCCGCAAAAACCATGTCGAAGCCGCGCTTGAGCGCGAGATCGCCAGAGCTTACGGAGCGCCCGGGCAGGCGCAAGCTCGCCGCGCCGCCTTTGAAGGCGACATGCGCGCCCGCAAAGCGCGCAAGGCCGCCGCCCGATTCGAGATGCACGTCGACGATGACAGGAAGCTGCACGAACGCCCGCACGCATCGCTCGATGACATCGGCGCGCGCCAGCGGCGCTACGATCAGAACTTCGTCCAACGACTTTTTGCGCGCTGAACGGGCCGCGGCGGCAAGTTCCCGATCGAGCGCGTCGGGATCGTCACCCAGCGAGCACGTTTCGACGATCTGTTTTCCAGAGCCGTCCAGACCGCGACGCGCCAGCCTTTCAAGCTCCGGCCCGTAACCCACGATCATGATCCGGGTCGCCTGCAAGCGCCCGGCCCGCACGCAGTTGCGCACAAATCGCACGAAAAGCGCGTCCGTGACGCAGAGCGCGCCCAGCCCCACGAAATAGAATGCGATGAACGCGCCGCGAGAGGCGCTGGCGTCGGAACGTTCGAGAAAGCCTACAAAAGCGGCCAGCATGAACGCGAGATTCCAGTGCGTCGCGGTCTGACCCGCGTGGCCGCAAGAGTCCAGATATCGCGCCGCCGAATAGTTTCGCCGGGCGATATGGGTGGCGAGGTAAACGAGCGCGACGAAAAGACATAACCGGAAGCTTGCCGCATTGAGCGCCAGCCAACCGTAAGTCAGGAAATTATAGCCGACCTCGGCGGCGACCGAAGCGCAGAGGATGACGAGCAGATCGGCCGAGGCCGCCAGAACGCCGACCGTCCTGCGCGACAGCGCCGCGCCGGGCGCCAAGGCGTCGGCGTCCGATCGTTCCCGCGCCCGCCCCAGTCTCCGCCCGGCCAGGGTCGCCGTTGCGGACCCCGCCCCCAAGACAACAGGCGCATATTCTTGCATTTCCGCTGCGTTCGCCATGAACCCGTCCTTCGACATCGGGTCATTCGGCCCTGTCTGTCGTTCTATTCGGTAAAATTAGAGGGGCTGCCTGAAGGGAGCCTTAAACAATATACTAAACGGATTGCTTCGCTCGACGCGGGACGTTTGAGGCAAATCGTTGGTTGATGAAAAAAGCGAGCGACTTCATTTCTGGGAAGGCAAAGGCGATATTGCGCCGCCGCGAAGCTGTTGGAAAGGACTGTCCGGATTGCGCGGCTTGCGCGCCTCAGCGACCCGTTGGGAACGGCGTCCGGCCCCTGCGGGTGGATAACGTTAGGAAAGCCCTAACCACGACATGCAAAGTCGAGACATTTGATACGCGCCGTTTACGTTAACCGGGCATTTCTCAGGACTGCCTGCGCCATACCCGCTCCGAGGTCATGAACTACGCTTCCGAAATCGAACGACGGAACGCTGCTTTTCATCGTGCGGGAGGCCCGTGGCCCTCGACGATCGCCCTTGCGGCGGGGTCGGCGCGGCGCTGGTCGGGCGCGATTGTCTTGACGGGCGTCGTTGCCGCCGCGTTGGGCGCCGGGCTGAAATCCACGTTGCCAGACAGCTACGTCGCGACGGAACAATTGTTGTTCGATCCACGCGGCGTAAAGATTTTCACCAATGATCTGACCGTCACCAACACCGACCCGAACTCGGCCATCGCGCTTGTCGAAAGCGAGATGGGCGTGCTTCGCTCCGAACGCGTCCTGTCGCGCATCGTCGATCGTGAATGCGCGGCGGCGTTCAGCCTTGCGCGCGACGAAGGCGACTTCGCCTTCCTGCGCTTTTGCCCTGGAAGCCAGCCCGACGCAGACTATGCCAAGGCCCTACAGGCGCTTTATCGCGAAATCACGATTGCGCGCGCCGAGCGCTCTTATGTGGTCGATGTGACCGTCGCGGAATCGACGCCCGACCTCGCCGCGCGGCTGGCGCAGAGCGTCGTACGCTCCTATCTCGACGAGGATTCCGCCACGCGCGCGGCCTCGACCCGAGCGCTCACCACCCATCTGGCCGGGAGGCTGGAAGCCCTGCGCCAGACCTTGCGCGAATCCGAAGACCAGGCCGAGACCTATCGTCGCGAGCACAGGCTCATCCGGGTGGGCGACAAGCTGATGGTAGAACAACAGCTAGGCGTCGCCAGCGCCGCGCTGGGAGAATCCCGCGGCCGGCTCGACCGGGTGCGCGCCCGCATCAAACAACTTGAGAAAACGCCCTCCTCGGCGGTCGCGCTCGCAGGATTCAGCGCCGAGGCCGATACGCGAAATCTCGTCGCCATTGCGGAACGGCGAGACGCTGCGCGCGTCGAGGTCGCCACTCTGGGCGCAAGTCTGGGCGCCCGCAATCCCGCGATGCGCGACGCCCGCTCGAAGCTGGCCGAGACGGAGCGGGCGCTCGCCGCCGAACTCGCCGGCGTCCGCGCCGCCGCGCTCGCGGATCTCGCACGGGCGATGAACGAAGACGCCAACCTGAACGCCAGCGTCGCCGAACTTTCCACGCAGGCGGAAAGCGCCCGACAGGCCGAGATCCAGCTCGGCGCGATGACCCAGGAAGTCGAGGCAAACCGAAAGTTGCTCAACTCGTTTGAAACCCGCTCGCGGGAGGCGAGCGAGTTCGGGCGGGTGGAGTCCGACAAGGTGCGCGTCGTCTCCCTGGCGCGCGCGCCCCAGGCCCACCGCAAGGCGCTGAAGATGGGACTGTGGAGCGGCGTCGGCTTTGCGCTCGGAGTCCTGATCGCCAGCAGCGCCGTCCTGTTTCTCACGCTGTTCAGAGCGGATGCGCAGGCGCCGCCCAAATACGCCGAAGATGACGGCTCCGCGCCGCGACGACGCTTCGCCTGACCCCTCTTCGGTTGCAGCCACCCCGGATTTGCACGACATTGACTGAACGACCCACGAAAGCGCAGGCCCCGCGTCTGCTGGGCTGGATCGGCGGGGCGGGCGCCGACGCCATCGGCCGGCTGATTTTGCTGAGCGGCAGCACGATGGCGCTTTCGCGGCTTTGCTCGCCGCGAGATTTCGGCGTCGCCGCGCTGGTGCTGACCCTTGTCACCGTGGCCGCCGTCTTTGTGGGCGCCCCCTTTGAGGAAGCGCTGACGCAACTGCCGCGCTTGCGCGCCCGGCATCTGAGCGCCGCGCTTGCGGCTTCGTGGTTGATCGCCGCGCTGCTCTTCGCGCTTACGTTGTTCGCCGCAACGCCGCTGGCGCGTCTCTATGACGCCCCGGAGATAGGGGCGATGTTGCCGGTGGCGATGACGTCGATCTTCTTCAGCGGTCATTCCGACGTCATCGCCTCGCTGGCGCGCCGCCGTCGCCGCTTCAACGAACTCGTCTACGCGACCTTGGCCAGCCACATCATCGGCGTGGCCCTGTCGCTCGTCATAGCGGGGTTCGGCCATGCGCTATGGGCGCTCGTCCTACAACGCGTCTTGATCGTTTTCTCCCGCGCCGTGATCCTGCAATGGCGTATCGGATTCACGGTGTCGCCGCGCTGGTCGAGCGCGCCGCTGCGCGAGCTTGCCCGATACGCCAGCTTTTCCTTTCTCGCGCGCCTCGCCGACAGCCTCACCTATCTCGCATTCAACAATCTGGTGCAGGGATTGTACGGGGTTGCGGAGGTGGGACAAGTCAACATGGCGATGCGGATCATCGAACCGATCCGCAGCGCCGTCACCGCGACCGGACATAATCTTGCGTTCTCCTACTTCGCGCGTGCGCGCGACGATCCCAAGCGGCTACGCCAACTTTGCGACGACGTGATTTCAACCACGGCTTTCGCCGTCGCTCCGGTGTTTGTAGGATTGGCCGCGATCGCGCCCGTGTTGCTTCCGGTCTTCGCCGGCAAGGGTTGGGAAGAGGCGGCGCTCGTGGCCATCTCGCTGTCGCTGGCGAGCGCGCTCTCCGCGCCGTCCGGTCTGATCTTCACGGCCTTTTCCGCAAATGGTCGCCCGGACCTGAGCTTTTTCTCGCTGATCGCCAGCTTTGCGGCCACGGTGGCGGCCCTCTTCGGCGCCGGCGGGCTGGGCCTGGCCAGCGTCGGCCTGTCGCGCATTGTCGGCGACGGCGTCCGCACCGCCATCGCCGTCGGCGTCGCCCCGCAAAGCGCGGAATGGCCATGGCGCGCGCGGTTGGCGGCTCTGCTTCCCGCCTGGACGCTCGCCGCCCTCATGGGTCTCGCCGTCACAGCTTTCAACTCGGTGGCGCCGGGCGGCCCGTCGTTGGGGCGATTGGCGATGCTCGTCGGCGTTGGCTTCGTAACTTATGCTCTGTTGATGGCCGCATTCGCCCGCCCCGCATTTGAACTCTTCATCGGGCCGCTCGTGCGTTTGGTTCCGTCGCTTCGACATCAGGCGTCCGCATGACCGCAACGGCCGTCTCGCAAGGGATGCCGAGGGCGCACGCGCCTGTGCGGCCGACGGCGCGCGCTCACGATGCCCTGTTCGCCGGCTTCCTGTTTTACACCTTCGTCGGCGTCCACCCGCTCGCCGACGCTTCGGCGAGCGCACGGGTGGACGGCAGCCTCGGCGACAGGCTCGCGGTCATGGGCCTGTTCGCGCTGGCGCTGGTCGTTCTGGGGAGCCGTTGGGAGCGCGGGCTCGTCTGTCTGACCAGCAATCCGGGGCAGATATTCATCGTAGGCTTCGCACTCTTTAGCGCAATCTGGTCAGATTTTCCCGATCTGACAGCGCGGCGCGCCCTCCTGCTGATCTTCCTGACGACCATTGTCCTCGCGCTGGCGGCGGGCGTCGAAGATATGCGTCGCTTTCACAGCTTCCTCTTCCTCGCCCTCACGTTGATCGTAGGCGCCAACCTCGCCGCCTGCGCGGTCATCCCAACCCGCGCGATCAGCGAAATCGGTGCCAATGGCCTTTACGCGCAAAAGAACGTTGCGGGCATTGTCGCGATGATCGCGACCATCGTCGGATTTGGCTGGTTGCTGGGCGCGCAAAGCCTGCACAGCGTACTCCGGGGCGCGATCGCTCTCGGACTCATAGTCGCGTTCCTCATCCTCACGCGCTCTAAGACCTCAATCGATCTCACGCTCGTCGGCCTGACGCTGATGGCCTTCTTCGCCTTCGCCGAGCGCTTCGGCCCGCGCTTCATTCTGGCCGCCCTTTCCATGTCGTTGCTTGCGGCGGCGGCGCTGCTCGCCTCGTTCGCGGCTGTCGACTTCGACGCCCATCACGCGCTCAAGGTGGTGATGTCGGACACCAGCTTCACGGGGCGAGACCAACTGTGGGCGTTCGCGTTGGACGAAGCGCAGAAGCGCTACTGGTGGGGCCATGGATACGGCGCGTTCTGGGACGTGGGCTACGCCAACGATCCGATCCTGCGAGTGGAGACCGGCTCCTGGCTGGCCTCTACGGAGGTAGGCGTTATCAATCAGGCGCATAACGGCTATCTCGAACTCTGGCTCGAACTGGGGCTGCCCGTGACGATCGTCGCGACGGTGACGCTCCTGAAGGCGATTGGCGTGGGCGGCTATCGCGCGATTTTCGGCGGTGGTTCACGACAGGACCGCGCGGCGGTTGGCGCGCTGGCGATGCTGTTGTTGCTGCATGTGCTGCACAATTTCACGGAAGCGACGTTGTTTATGCGGGGAATGGCTTTTTCCAGCGTCGTTGCGCTCGCGCTCTTCCTGCTTGCGTTACCGCCAAAGCCCTTCGTCGCGCCCGCGGAAAGGCAGATTCTATGAAGACGAATGCGGCGCCTCAACCTGCTGCGCTGACGGAACTGACAATTATTGTCTGCACCTATCACCGCGAGACGATGCTGGCCGGGACGCTCGCAAGCATAGCGGCACAGAGGCCGACGGATTCGCTTGACGTCAGAGTCCTGGTTGTCGACAACAGCGATGAGGGAACGGCGCTAGGCGTCGTCGAGCGATCCCTGCGCGCGTCGCCCTTCAGGATGCAATGGGCGCCTGCGCATCCCGCCAATATCGCCATCGCCCGAAACGTCGGGGTCGAACTGGCCGCCACTGAATACATCGCGTTTGTCGACGACGACAACGCGTTGAAACCCGGCTGGCTGGAAGCGGTCGCGAAGGCGCTCGGCGCGCATCCGCACGATGTCTTCTTCGGCGCCTACGATGCGGCTTTTGAACGCCCCGAACGCGCGACCCGCGCGACTCGGCAGGTGTTCTCCCGGCGGCTCGACGCCGCTTCGGGGAGCGATTTATTCGCCATGGGCCGACGTCAGACGCGTCATATCGCGCTGGGAACCAACAATACCATCATCCGGCGCGCCGCGCTGCCAAGCAACTGCGCGCCGTTCGATATTTCGTTCGGTCACGGCGGGGGAGAGGACTATGATCTGTTCTGCCGGATGCAGCGGGCCGGCCATCGTTTTGGTTGGCTGCCCGAAGCGCAATGCCATGAATTCGTGACGGCGGCGCGCTGCGAACCTTCCTACTTGCGGCGACGGTTTTTCGTAGGGGGACAAACTTTCGCCGCCGGCGCGTCGCGCGCCAGCGCCCACCCTCGTTTGAAGCGTTGGTGGCTACGCGTGAAGGCGCTAATGCAGGCGTTGTCGATGTCGGCGGCGTTCCCCGCCATCGCGCTGCGTGGTCGCGCGGCACGTCTCGATCATATCTATCGCCTTGCAGGCGTATGGGGCAAGTTGTCGTTCGGCGAAATCTATCCCATCTATCGCCGAACGGCAGGCGCATCTGGCCAGAGCGGCTCGCAAATATGATCGAGCCGCCGAAAATATCCGTGGTGATGGCTGTCTTCAACGGGGCTGCGCAAATGGGAACCGCGCTCGCCAGCCTCTGTGCGCAGAGCTTGGCGGATTGGGAGTTGCTTATCGTCGATGACGCTTCGATCGACGACACAAGCTTGATTGCTGAACGCGCCGCCGCCGGCGATCCTCGTGTTTCGCTTTACCGTTCGCCGCGCAACGTCGGTCCCGGAGCTGCGCGCAACATAGGCCTTGCGGCGGCGCGCGGGTTGTGGGTCACCGTGCTTGACGGCGACGACGCTTACGAACCGGATCGGCTGCACGTCCTGTTTGAGAGGGCGGTGCGCGAAAATCTCGATGTCGTCGCGGACAACCTTACTTTGTACGACGAAGCCCTAGCGCAATCGTGCGGCGCGGCGTTTGCGCTTGGCGCCAAGCGTTGGGCGCTCACGCCTCGCCGGCTCGTCGAGAACGACTGCCCGCCGCGCATGATTGTTCTGGGTCAACTCAAGCCGCTTGTCCGGCGATCCTTTCTGTTGGCGACGGGCGTGCGCTATTCGGAAGACCTGAGGGTAGGCGAAGATTTCGAGTTCCTGCTCGATCTGCTTGAGCGCACGGATCGCGCGGCTCTCCTCTCCTATTGCGGCTATCGCTACACGTTGCCGTTCAGCCCGGCACGCGGCCGACGCTCGCAGGGCACGCGGACGTCGCACGGAACGGCGGGACTTTCCGATCTTGTGCGGGGAACCCAGCGTCTGATCGAGCGGACCCAAAAGCGGGAGGGGCGCGACGGGCGGCTGGTCGGGTTGTTGCGGAAGCGCAGGGCACGGCTGCGCGATGAGGAAATATGGCGCCGTGCTCGCGCGCGGGTCCGGTCACGCGACTATCTCGCGGCGACCTGGTTGTTAATGCGTCTCACCCCTGGCTTCGGTTGGGCGCAGGCCGTCGGCATTTACAATAGACGCAACGGGCGAATTCAAACGGTTCTGCGGTGAGCCCGGCGCCGCACGGATTCGCGACAAATCGACGCTTAGGGTCCGTCTCCGCCTACGCAACTAGGCAAGAAATGGCTAACCCATGTGGGGCGGTCTGGGGGCTCTCGTCGAGGGGCCGTCGCGCCAACTCTCACCGGCACGCTCTCGCCGCCGGGGAGCCTTTCCCACTGTTGACACTCCACAATTTTTCCGACTAAAGAAGGAAATGACAGCGCTGTCACTGTTGGACTCTGCGCCGGGCTCTGGAGAGCGCGGATCGCAGACTTCAAGCCGGGACGCCTAGGGGGAGGTTGGAAACGTTGGCCGAAAGTCGCACCGACCGGCTGGCGCCGACCCTCGGACAGTTGACGGCTTCACGGCTGGCGGCGATCCTCAAGGTCCGCGAGTTAAACGTTTTTCTGGCGTTGATCGCCGTAGGGGCTCTGATAAGCCTTGCCACCCCTTACTTCCTCACGACCAACAATCTGATGGGGGTATTTCGTTCGTTTTCGCTGACCGCGATCATGAGCATCGGCATGGTGATGGTCATCATCACAGGCGGCATCGATCTGTCGGTCGGCTCGGTGATGGGCCTCGCCTCGCTGGTGACGGCGCTGTGCTTTGGCGCGGGGGCGCCGATGGCTGTTTGCGTCCTCGCCGGGCTGGTCGTCGGCGTGATCTTCGGCGCATTCAACGGCCTGCTGATAACGGGTATCGGCCTTCCGCCTTTCATCGCCACGCTGGGTTCGCTCAGCATCGGCCGGGGCCTGATGTATATTGTCACCGAAGGCGTGCCGGTGACGCCGGACACGCCTGAAATGTTTTCGCTGCTGGGACAGGGCTATGTCGGCCCCGTGCCGGTTCCGGTCGTGATTATGATCGTGCTGATGATCGGATTCTCGATTCTGATGCGGCGCACGCGGTTCGGGCGCCATGTCTATGCGACAGGCGGCAACGAGACGGCCGCGAGACTCAGCGGAGTCAAAACGAACCGCGTCAAGTTGACCGTCTATGTCCTCTCAGGCGCCATTGCCGCACTGGCTGGCGTCATCAGCTTTTCCCGTTACCTGTCGGCGGAGCCAGCTTCGGGATTTGGCGCGGAGCTGGACGTGATTGCGGCGGCGGCGATTGGCGGGGCCAGCCTTTCCGGCGGCGTGGGCAGCGTCGGCGGCGCGGTGATTGGGGCGGCGCTCGCCGGCATCATCGCCAACGGCGTCGTCCTGATGAACATCAACACCTACGCGCAGCAGGCGATCACAGGCACGGTCATCCTGATCGCCGTGAGCCTGGACGTGCTTGGCAATCGACGAAAGGGAGGATGAGCGAGGGCAGGAAGAAATACGAACGAGGGCGGATCGCGTCGGAAAGACGGAAGCCGACATCAAGCAGGAAACCTAAAGCCTCAAGGAGGGGTTGAAATGAAATCTCTGAAAGCATCTCTGTGCGCCATGTTGATCGCGACGCCGCTGTTGGGCGCGGGCGCCGCATACGGCAAGGATATCGTCGTCGCCGTCATCCCCAAGGTCGCCGTGCCGTTCTTCGACGATTGCAACAAGGGCGCCAAGGAAGCCGCAGCGAAGGCGGGCGTCGGATACCAGTGGGTGGTGCCGCAGAATACACAGGGCTCCACGCAGGTGAAAATTCTCGAAGACCTGATCGCCAAGAAGGTCGACGGCATCGCCATTTCGGTCAATGAGCCCAAGTCGGTGGAGGGCGCGATCAAGGCGGCGACCGCCGCCGGCATCAAGGTTCTGACGTTCGACAGCGACAGCGCCAACAGCGGCCGCAGCATGTATATCGGCACGATCAACGAAGCCGCCGGCGCGACGATGGGCGAGTCGATGGCCAAGGCGCTCGACGGCAAGGGCGAGGTCGCTATCGTAACGGGTCAGCTCGGCGCCTCCAACCTCAACGAGCGCATCGCGGGCATCAAGAAGTCGCTGGCCAAATATCCCGACATCAAGATCGTCGCGACCGAAGGCACCGAGGACGATTTGGCGAAGGCCGTCTCCGTGGACGAAGCGCTGTTTCGCGGTCATCCCAACCTCAAAGGCATCTTCGGCGTGAGCCAGGTGGGCGGCCCCTCTGTCGCCAAGGTCATGGGCAGCAAAGAGTTCGGCGAGAAGAAGGGCGCCGTCAAGGTGTTCGCGTTCGACGATCTGCCCGACACCGTCAAGGGCGTGAAGGAAGGCTTCATCCAGGGCATCATGGTGCAGCGTCCCGTCACGATGGGGCGTCTTTCCGTCGAGCATCTCATCGGCCAGATCAAGGGGACCGAGATGGAGCCCAAGGACGTCGACACCGGCGTGACCGTCGTGGACGCAACAAACCTCGACAGCTACACGAAGTAAAGCGCACGCGCGCAAAGCGGGCGGACTTTGGCTGATCGCCGGTCCGCCCGTCCTCGTTTGACGGACGCTGAAAATGCCGCCTCTGCTCGAAATGCAGCGCATCTCGAAAACGTTTCCCGGCGTGAAGGCGTTGGTCGGCGTGGATCTCGTCGTGCGGCAAGGCGAGGTGCATGCGATCGCGGGAGAAAATGGCGCAGGCAAAAGCACGCTGATGAAGATCATGACCGGAGTATTTCCGGCCGATCCCGGCGGAAAAGTTCTCATCGACGGGCACGCCGTCGTCATCCGCGACCCGGTTCATGCACGTTCGCTGGGGATCAGCATCATTTATCAGGAACTTTCGATGGTCGAAAATCTGACCGTCGCGGAAAACATCTTCCTGGCCCGCGAGCCGCGCGGACGATTTGGGCTGATCGACAAAGCGCGGATGGATCGCGAGACCGCGGCCGTGCTTGAAAGGTTGCAACTCGATATCGATCCGGGAACGCCGGTGAGCGACCTGAGCATCGGCCAGAAGCAGATGATTGAGATCGCCAAAGCGCTGTCTTACGAATCGCGGCTCATCATCATGGACGAACCGACCGCTTCCCTCAGCCATCACGAAACGGAAACATTGATCGGATTGATCAAGAATTTGCGCGCGCAGAGCATCGCCATTGTCTATATCTCGCATCGGCTTGAGGAGATTTTCGAAATCGCCGACAGGGTTACGATCCTGCGCGACGGCAAGACGGTGGATTCGCTCCCGATCGCGGACGTGACGCGTGAGCTTCTTGTGCGCAAGATGGTGGATCGGGAGATCAGCCAGTTTTACGGCGAGCATGAGTCGACGGCGTCAAGCGAAGTGGTGATGTCGGTGCGGGGCCTTTCGATGCGACATGCCGCCCCGCATCAGGCGCGGGTTGAGAATATCGACTTTGACTTGCACCGGGGGGAAGTGCTTGGCTTTTTCGGACTGATCGGGGCGGGCCGCACGGAGATCATGGAGATGATCTTTGGCGTGCGGCCTTATCGCGGCGAGATTCGCATCGGGGGCGACGTCGTCGCGGTGAGAGACCCCGGCGACGCCATCTCGCACGGCGTGGGCTTCGTCACGGAGGACCGGAAGTCGCAAGGGCTGGTGTTGGGCATGAGCGTTCGCGAGAATTTCAGCCTCACGCATTTGTCGGACTATTGTGCGTTCGATTTCGTGAACGAACGACGAGAGGCCGAGAGCTGCCGGGAATACGTGCAAACGCTCGGCATCAAGACACCCTCCATCAACCAGCGCGTTATTAACCTGAGTGGCGGCAACCAACAGAAGGTCGTGATCTCCAAATGGGTGGCGCGCAAGCCCAAAATCTTGATCGTCGACGAGCCGACGCGCGGGATCGATGTGGGCGCCAAGGCGGAAGTGCATGCGCTGCTGGCGCGACTTGCGGCCCAGGGCGTCGGCGTGATCGTGATATCGTCCGATCTGCCTGAGGTTCTGGCCGTAAGCGACCGCATCATCGTCATCAAGGACGGGCGCATTGGCGGAGAATTGCCGAGGTTACAGGCGACACAGGAACGCGTGATGGCGGCGGCCACCAACTAGCGCGACCCCGAGGCAACCGCGTTTTCTTATAAGGAGCAGAACGATGACCAAGAAGATTGTATTTACCGGCGGCTCGGGCAAGGCGGGGCGGCATGCGCTGAGCCACCTCGTCGCCAAGGGCTACTCGATCCTCAACGTGGATCTAAAGCCGGTCGACGTTCCCGGCGTCAATACGCTGATCGCCGATCTCACCGACAACGGTCAGGCGTTCAACGCGCTGACCACGCATTTCGGCTTCGACGGGTTTGAAAGAGGCAAGCCGGCGGGCGCCCCCGACGCGGTCGTACATTTCGCCGCCATTCCGCGCGTGCTGATCGAACCCGACAACGTCACCTTCACCGCCAATGTCGTGAGCACGTACAACGTGATCGAAGCGGCAATGAAGCTGGGCGTGCGCAAAGTGATCGTCGCTTCGAGCGAGACGACGTACGGCGTCTGCTTCGCGGAGGGCGACAAGGATTATCATAGCTTCCCGCTGGAGGAGGATTACGATTCCGATCCGCAGGATTCCTACGGCCTTTCGAAGGTCGTCAATGAAAAGACCGCGCGCGCCTTCGCCATGCGCTATGGGGCTGACATCTACGCTCTGCGCATCGGCAACGTGATCGAGCCCCACGAATACGGGATGTTCGCCGAGTTTCAGACAAAGCCGATGATGCGCAAGCGCAATGCGTGGAGCTATATCGACGCGCGCGATCTGGGTGAGATCGTGCATCTGTGTCTGGAGAAGGACGGGCTTGGCTATCAGGTGTTCAACGCCGTTAACGATACGATTACGCTCAACACGCCGACGCGGGAGTTTCTTGCGCAAGCCTGCCCGAACGTGAAGATCACCCGCGAAATGGGCGAGTTCGAGGGGCCGCTGTCCAATCGCAAGATACGCGAGGTGCTGGGCTTCAAGGAAAAGCACGACTGGCGCCAGTATTTGCCCAAGGCGTAATCCCAGACAACAGCGGCGCCGCGCTTCGGCGGCGCCGCGCTGCAAGGTTCAAACGGCCGCGCGGTTCATCCAGCCGAGACCGGCGAGCGTGCCGTTGGCCGGTCGATATTCGCAGCCGACGAAGCCCAGGTAGTTCGACGCGTCAATCGCATCGAAAATACGGAAGTCGTTAAGCTCCCCTTTTCCCGGCTCGTTGCGGCCGGGGACGGAAGCCGTCTGGATGTGGCCGATGAGCGGCATCAGGTTTTCCAGACTCTTGAGAATGTCGCCATGCAAAATCTGGCGATGGTAGATATCATATTGCAATTTGAGATTGGGCAGCGCGAGGCGCTCGATGATTTCGACCGCGAACCCGAAGTGGTTGAGAAAGTAGCCCGGCATGTCGCGACTGTTGATCGGCTCGATGACGATGTCGAGGCCGGCCTTTCCCCCCGCCTCGCAGGCGTAGCGCAGCGAGTCTTCGTAAGCGGCGACGTTGGCGACCTCGCGTCTGTCGACGTTGCCGCTCATGACGTGCAGCCGCTTCACGCCGGTGGCGGCGGCGTAGGCGAGCGCCATGCCGAAGGAAGCGCGAAATTCTTCGCGTCGGCTCGGCAGCGCGGCGAGGCCCCGGTCGCCGGCGGACCAATCGCCGGGCGGCGCGTTGAAAAGGGCCTGCGTCAGGCCGTGGCGCTGTAGACGCTCCGCTATCGCTTCCGGCGCCTCCGCATAGGGGAACAGATACTCAACCGCGCGGAAACCGTTGTCGGCGGCGGCTGCGAATCGGTCGAGGAAAGTCCATTCGTTGAACATCATCGTGAGATTGGCGGCGAACCTGGGCATGGCTCATCTCTCCTGAGCGGGCGAAGGCAGCGTGACGCCGGTCAGATGGGCGAGCATCCGCGCCACGGAAGAATCGTCGTCGCGCCCCATGCCGGCGGCGGCGGTCGCGATGAACATTTGCAGGGCGGTCGTCGAGAGTTGCAGCGGAAACTTCTCCTGCCGCCCCATGTCGCTGACGATGCCGAGATCCTTGGTGAAAATCTCCACCGCGCTGCGCGGCGCGTAATCGCCCTCGACAATATGGGGCGCGCGGTTTTCAAACATCCACGAATTGCCGGCGGAGCCGGTGATGACTTTGTAGACGGTCGCCAGATCCAGTCCGAGCTTCGCCGCGAAGGTCATGGCCTCGCAGGCGGCGGCGATGTGGACGCCCGCCAGCAGTTGGTTGACCATCTTGTAGGCGGCGCCGATTCCCGCCTCCTCGCCCAGTCTGTGCACCGTCGCGGCCATCGCGGCGAGCAAAGGTTCGGCGCGCGCAAACGCCTGAGGCGCGCCCGAGGCCATGACCGTCAACTGCCCGAGCGAGGCCTTGGCCGCGCCGCCGCTTATCGGAGCGTCGAGGTACAACAGTCCCATCGCGTCGGCGGCTTGGGCGAGGCGTCGCGCGTCGGCGGGGGCCATCGTCGCGCAGGACAAGATCACCGCGCCGCGCTTCAGGCGCGACGCCGCGCCGGTTTCGCCGAACAGGATGGCCTGCGTTTGCGCAGCGTTGACGACGACGACAACCAGCGCGTCCGCTCCGTCGGCGGCGTCAGCCGCGCTTGACGCCGCGGTACCCCCGGCCTCGACAAGTCTGCCGACGGCTTGGGGGCTGATGTCAAAGCCCTTCGGCGGGAGACCAGCCGCCGCGAGCGACTTGGCCATGCCGAGGCCCATCGACCCCAGCCCTATCACCCCAACCTTCATCGTTTCCACCCTGGTTCTGGCGTGAGTTCCTCACACGCCCGAAAGAACGCGCGGGACCCGCCTTGAAAGCGTTCGCTCCGCCCTGCCCGGCGAGACGCACGCGGTTCGACTGGCCCATCACAAAGGCAAACCCAACCGATCCCTTGCCAATTAATGACAGCGCTGTCATATTCCTTTATGTCTTCAAACCGGGAAGTGAGTCAACGAAGATCCGGGCGTGCGCCTTAAAACTTGGAGTTTTGGTTTTCGTGCGCTAGCCATTGATAAAAGGTCGCGCCCATGCGCAGACGTCGGAATTGCGAAACGCACAAGGCGCCAACATGAACGACAGGTCTCGCGTCCACGGCGGACCGCGCGCGGCGACGCTGGCGCAAGTGGCTTCCCTTGCGCAGGTGAGCGAAATCACGGTGTCGCGCATTATCCGCAACAAGGGGCCGATTGCGGAAAAGACCCGCGAGCGCGTGATGGCGGTTGTTCGGGAGATCGGCTACGTCCCCAACAAGGTCGCCGGCGCGCTGGCGTCCGCAGGATCGAACCTGATGGGCGTAATCCTGCCGTCCCTCTCCAACATCGTATTTCCCGAGGTGCTGCGCGGCGTCCATGACGCGCTCGGCGCTTCCGGCTATCAGCCGGTCGTCGGCGTCACCGATTACGACATCGACACCGAAGAGACGCTGGTCCAATCGCTGCTCGCCTGGAAGCCGGCGGCGATGATTATCGCGGGCTTCGACCATTCGCCCACCACACGTCGGATGCTGACCAACAGCGGCGTGCGCATCGCCGAATTGATGGAC
>JAYVYJ010000163.1:0-9304 GCA_043784465.1 Hyphomicrobiales bacterium | reverse complement strand
GGTTTGCTCGACCCACGCGCCACGGTCGGCGATTTGGGATGCGGAGCGGGGCAGCTGAGCGAAACCATGGCTCCGTTCGCGAAACGTGTCATTCCCCTTGCCTTCGTGCCTATCCGGTTAAGGCAGACACCTACTACATATAGTGGGGAGGGCGCGCTCGATGCCGTGGTTGAGATGGGCGGATACCGGCCAAATACGGACCAAAGTGTCTTGTCTTTTATCTTTTACGGCGCTACCTTCGTCGAATGCAAATAAGGGAGTGGGGTTCAAATGGAACTGGCCCGCCGCCAATTCATGCGCTTTTTTGCGGGCGCTGCTGCTGCCTCCACTGTTTCGCGCGTCGCGCAAGCACAGACAACATCGCTTGAAGTGCAGGTTTGGGGCGCTGGCCCGCGTGTCGTGCTTGTCCACGGCTCCATTGTCGACGGCCCTGGGACGTGGAAGGAGCAACGCCCGCTCGGTGATCGCTGGCGCCTGGAAGTCGTCAATCGCCGTGGTTACGGCAAGAGTCCGCCGCCTTCGGGACGGTCGGATTTCGAGCAGGACGCTCGGGACATCGTGGAGTTGCTTGGCGATGGCGCGCATCTTGTCGGTCACTCCTATGGCGCGATCGTCGCACTCTATGCTGCCGCTTTGCGGCCGCAGGCCATTCGCTCGTTGGCCGTCAACGAGCCGCCCGCTTGGAGCCTGCTCAAAGGCGATCCGGAGGCCGATGCCATGGTTGCCGGCGAAGCCGGCGTGGACAGAAGCATGCCGCCGCGCGCATTCCTGGAAGCCTTCCTCAAGATGGTCGCCGGGCCTGGGGGCGCTCCGCCTGCGGTGCCTGACCCTTTACCGCCGGGCCTCGAACACGGCGTTCGCACTACGATGGGGCAACGCCCGCCCGGCGAGGCGGAGATACCAATAGCCGCGCTGAAACAGACGTCGTTTCCAAAGCTCGTCACATCAGGCGGCCACAGTCAGGTTTTCGAAAGCGTTTGCGATATTCTCCAGCGCGAGCTGAAAGCGGAACGCGCCATCATCCGAGGAGCCGGCCACCGTGTGCAGAACACCGGCGCTCCTTTCAACGAGCGGCTCGAAGCGCTTTGGAAGAGCGCGTGAACCGGGCGAGCCGACAGCTCTCCGGTCGGGTTAGGGTCGATTCCGGCTGGTCGTCTGTCCTGCTCTCGCCGTGCCGTTAGCGATCTCTCGAAAGTCGCGAATTTTCAGCCAAAAGCCTCTTCGTCAAAATTCTAGAATTACGAGCTAAGCAACGTTCGAAACGGGTCGATTCCTGTCGTTCAGGGGGTCTCGATCTGGCTCGCCCCTCAGTCTATATGTAGTAGGTGTCTGCCTTAACCGGATAGGCACGGAAGAAGCCATTATTACATAAGCGTCGGTTTTTTCGGCTTTGTCCTAGTCAAGATCCATGATTTGAAATAACTTAGCTACGCCGAATAAGGCAACAGCCATCGCCCAGACGATCAAGGCTGACAGGATGACGGGAATTCGAAGACCTACAAAGGGCCTCAGTTTTAGAATGCCAAGCCAAATTCTGAAAAGGTGATGCATTGAAACCATCGGCCCCGGTAACGCTACCTCTGGCCGCGGGTTTGGCAAGTGGCATATCGCCAAATTTCATTGTGGGCGTTGATCCGTGCGGCTGCCGTCCCTCGCACCTGCATTGAAAGCCCCAACAATCGCTTGCGCGCTCCATCGCCTAAATCAATTGACTATCGTCAATCAAGATAGGCGCAAAGGCGGGCGTAGTCCGGTTCCATTGTTCTCAACCGCTTCGAAAGGCTGGCTTCCAACTCCATGCCCTGCCGTCTAAGGCGCTCGTATGTTCTGCGGTACATTCCGAAAGGTCTCTCCGGGAACCCGGCCGTCAGATGGGCGTCGCCGCCAAGGCGTAGCCGAAGTTTACAGGCTTGGAAATGCGGCCTCGCCTGAGCGCTGAGCCGTTGGCTTGCGTACGGCAGATGGTCCGCGACGCATTGGCGGCAGAAGTAGCCGCTGAGCCCCCTATACATTGCCGCTGAGCGCCTTTCGCATTGCGAGCAATGCATCCACGGCCGCTCACCTCCAAAATGAACCTTTGTCCAAGAAACACGAACAAGCTGAGGAGCTGTGCGGCCAAGAAGTTCCAATCGGATCAGGTACCGCGCGACAGTCATCCTCGCGATCTTGGGCCAGCGTAGCGAAGGTCCGAAAGCGGCCCAATCTTCACCAAAGGCACCTCGGCGCTGCAGGTCGCGAACGTCGAGGCGGTCGCCCGCGAGACATTCAATAGTGGTTCGTTGTCGGCGTATGTTGCGCGTCAGGGCATCACCTCAACGTCCGATCGAGGAAAGCATACAAAGCTTGAGTGATCGCCAGCGGACTGTTACGTGTTTCGGGCTTCAATAATTCTCTTCGGACAAGAGCGTCGATCTCGGTCAAACGCACCTCAAGTGCGAGGCACAGCAAGCCCCGTCGCCTTCTTTCGCGGTGCCGACGCATGCGAAGCGCCACCGCCGAAGAAGACGGACCTGCTGCCGAAGCCGGGCTCTTCGGCACATCGACTTTCTGAGCCATCAAGCCCTCCTTATTGTTCGACCACCTGTGACACAGATATGATCCGGTCCAAGCGCCTCGACGCGCTCGCCTTTCAACTGCCAGAATAACCCGCCGGCGGAACCGTCGCGTGGAACGTCGAACAAGTCGCCCACCGTCCATCGCATCTCCGCCGCGAGCGTGCCCCAGGCGTCGAAAAACAGGCCCGCGTCATTGAGGGAGCGTTCCCATTCCTCAGTCGAGACTGCGAACGGCTTTTGATGGTTAGGGCGCGCGAAGGCGTCGGCGTAGAGCGCCGGGCATGTCTCGGCGATGATCGCCCGCCGCTCTTCGATGGCGTCCGCTACGTCCTCGAGCGCTGCCGCTACAGCCTCGCCCCTCTCATTTCCCTTTTTATCGATTTCGACACGTAGCGGGCGTAGCGGGCGTAGTTGCTGGGGTTTCCGGGCGTAGCGCGCTACCTCCGCTACGCCTGCTACGCCAGCTACGCCTGTAGCGGCGACAGAAAGGGAAGGGAAAATGCGGGCGAGACGCTTGGCGAGCTCAGGCGTCATCATCGCCTCCCGCCAAGATGCTCGCGCCCACGACATAGACGCGCACGTTACGCCCGCCGACCCTTCGCACCGCGAGGAAGCCGTCGTTTATCCGATGTAGATGGCCCAGATCGGCGAGCGCGAGAGCGACAGCTTTTGCGTCGAGACCTTCGCAGATTTCGGCCTTCCATGTGTCGGGCGGAATGTACCACTCGCGCTCTTCGCCCTCTCCCTTGCGCCAGCCCGCGCGGTTCAACGATGGCTTCGAGGCAAGATCGTCAGCCGGATCGAAGCGGCTATCGCCATGCTGGATTAAGTAGAGCCGCACCGCCGACAACGCTTGCCGCGCCTCGCCCGACCCCGCTCCGCCGCGATTGTCGAGCCATGCCTTGAAGGCCCACGCTGCCGCCTTGATCGCCTCGCCCGTCCCCCAAGGCGTCACGGCGAGCGCCGTCGCCAATTCCCCCGCTGCCGCGATCAGGCCGAACCGTTGCGCCACGCGCTCGATTTGGCCGTCGGCCCGGGCCGGACATTCTTGTTTGACGAAATCGGCGACAGACGCCCGAACGTCGCTCCCGTTGACGGCTTCCCGAATAAGTCGCCGCACGAATTCCGGCCCAGCGGTTCCATAGGCTTCGCTCGCGCCTTGCTTGATCGCCCTCGCCAGCGCGCCCGCGTCGTCATGCCCGTCCGCATGGTCGAAGGCCCCAAACCCAAGGCCGCGATCAGCGGGAATGTCGAGCAGCCGGATTGTCTGTCCCGCCCGCGCGCGGTTCCGGCCTTCCGTCAATTTGGCTTCGAACGGTATTTCGCCGGACGAAATGATGACGACGCGCCAGCTCTTCGGCTCGCGCAAATCGCCGTTGCGCGCGGCCCGTTGTTTGCCGCCGCCGTTGGCGAGCGAATAGATCGCCGCCGCCGCGTCGCGCGCATCCAGCACGCCCATTTCGTCCAACACGAGCGCCGTATCCGTCGCCAGCGCCGCCGCGCCCTCCAATCCGTTGCCCGTCGCGCGCCAAGTTCTCACATAACCAGGCGTTGCGCCGCGCCCCCAGATTGAAGCCGCCGCTTGAAGGATCGTTGTTTTGCCACGCGAACTTACACCGAAGAAATGGACGCCGCCGCCCTCGCCCCCGGCCATGTTGAGCAACGACCCTGCCAGCGCCGTCGATATAGCGAGCATCGGCAAGGTTTGGCGGCTGGCGAGCTTGCCGACGCAGTCCTGCCAATCGGCGAGCGTTCCGCGCGTCTCATACGGCGCGCTCGCCCCCGCATCGAGAATGATCGTCTCCGCCGTCGGCGGCCCGATGGTTTCGCCCGGCAATACGAACCGCTCGCACCCGCTGATAGAATGCCAGCCCGTCGTCTCGACGCGCGTAACGCGCCGACGCGTCGCCGCACCGTTCAAATAGTCGGCGAGCGCGCGTTGTCTGGAGCGTTCAATTTTGAGGCCATCGGCGACAAGCGACTGGCACAACGCCCCCGGCTCGCCGTGCAAGTCGGCATAGGCGACAAGGCGGGTATGCGCTCGCCCGTCGCCGTCGCGCCATTTTAGGTAAAGGCCCCAATCGCCGCCCTTGGAATTGCGGCTGTGACCCAGAATTTCGAACGGGCTGGAAATGCGCTCCGACGCAGCCTCGCCCTTATCGCCCAGCTTTCGCTTGGCTTCGACTTCGAGGCCCGTCGCCGTCATCTTATAAGCCCCATGTGACAGATACCGCGGCCCCGGCTCATAAGGCTTGGAAAGGTTCGCCGCCGCCCTGCGAAGCGCCGCGAGGTCCGGCCATTCCGCCGCCGCGTCCGCCGCATCCCATTTGTCCGCCGGCTCGCGACGCCCGCCCGCCGGATCGATCGCCGCCAGCGCCCTCGCATCGACAATCGAAACGTCGGCTTCGAGGCCCGCCAACATCGCGGCGACTTCGTTGGCGAATTTGCCGCCCGCCGCATCGTTGTCGGGCCAGATCAGCAGGCCCCTTCGGGCGAGCGGCGACCAATCTGATTTTGCCGCCGTGCCGGCCCCGCCGCTCGACGTGGTGGCGATACTCTCGGGGAAAATGCGCGCCGCCGCGTCCGCCGCTTTCTCGCCCTCGCAAACGATAATCGGCGCGTCAGCTTGATCGATGATGGCGGGCAGATTGTAGAGCGGGCGATTGGCAGGCCATGCCGCGAAGGCAAGGCCCTCGCCCTCACGCCACGACAAGGGGCGGAACGTCTTTGCCCCCTCGCCCTCATTCCAGCGCAAGACGTGGAAGGCGGTTTCGCCCTCCGCCGTCACATAACGCCAAGCCGCATCCGGCTTGCGCCCGCAGAGCCGCGCCGCCGCCGACGGGCCCGGTTCCGCGTTCGCCGGCGGGCATATGAGCGTCGCGCTTTGGGTTTCTTGCGCCCCTTCGGATTGGGCCAACGCATCGGCCCGTTCGGCTTCAGTCAACGGCGCAAAGGGATCGCGGGGATTATCCATGACGATGCCCCCCGGCTTCGAGGCCCAGCATGCGGGCGAGAAGCCGCGCCGCTTCCCCTTGGCTCACGTCCGCGAGATAGGCGACCAGCGAAACGGGATCGCCGCCTTTGTCGCCGGTGGCGAAATCGCACCAGCGCCCGTTGAAGCGGTTGATCTTGAAAGAGCCGAGCCGCTTGTCCGCGCGCTTGGGGTTCAGCGCGACGATCTCCGCGCCGACGCACTTTCCGTTGGGCAGGATGCGCGCCAGCACGGCGGGGAAGCTCGCCAAGGCCGCGCGATTGATTTCGGGGAAGTCGATAGTAGGCCCCTTCATGTGAAGGCCCTCCCCAGCCCCGCCAGCGTGACGACAGCGCGAGCGGGCGAGGCGGCAAGGCCATAGTGCCGTGTAACGAACGCGACGGCGAAATTGACTTCCGGTTCGAGGCCAGTCGTATTATTTCCTGCGGTGCGAACATTGTTCACGGCGCGGCCTGCCGCGTTCCCGCGCGGTAGGGCCGGGTTCTTGTTTGTTGTCATCGTGCCGCGCCTCCACTCAAGAGGGCGTCAAGCGCATCCGGCCGGACCAGGCGTCGAGCGCCAACCTTAATCGAAGAAAGCCGACCGTCCTTCAAGCAACGGTACAGCGTCGCGCGGGAAAGCCCCGTCTTGCGCGAGGCTTCGCGCATTGAAAGGGTCTTACGGCCGATGTCTTCTTTAAACCGGTTGAGATTTTTTTCCGATGTTTCTATTGACCGCGTCCTGAATAGTCTGCGCGAGGCAGAGCGTTGCGAGCGGTCTCAAATAGTTAAGGATATCATCGTGGGTCAAAACCCGGAATTCTGATTTAGGGTCAGGTTTTCGGCTTCGGCGACCTTTGGATCGGTAAGATCTAAATTGGCAAGGAGTGTGTTGGAGTCCGCCATTCAGGGTTTTCGTTCCAAGAATTCTTCAAAGTCTCAGAAGTGAAGCGAGAGCCCGGCCCCCCGTTCATATCGGAAGCAATTTCATCAATCGCCTGTTGAAATGTAAGGCCCAGGCCGTCTTCCGAAATCGGGCGAATAGCCGCCGCGATCCAAGCCAAGTCAGAGCGAATATTGAAGCGCTTCAGCGCTTGCTCCCGAGTTCGCCTCTCTCCTCTTTTGCCCGTGACCCCTAGCGCTTTGTTTGCATCCTCGCCCTGGCCGATACGGTTGAAAGCCTTAATCAAAAACTGGCGTGTCTCCGAAGACATACCCGCGCCACTCTCTAAGTTTGCGGCGATAACCCGAAGTCGATACAGTGCCAACTGAGAGCCTGATCTAAAACTCTACGCCGCCGCTTCGACGCGCTTTAATAGGACGGATGCGCCGGCGAGGAATACGAATGCAAGGGCCGTGGAAGCTTGGCGCTCGTAGTCCTTCGCCAACCGGCGATTGCGTCCGATCCACGCAATTGTCCGCTCCACCACCCACCGGCGCTTCTGCACGATAAAACCCTTCTGGTTAGGAGGCCCGGTGACGATCTCGACGCTGATCGAGGTGGCTTCTGCGACGGGTTTGCCGCGATAGCCGGAGTCGGCCCACACCTTCTCGACAAATGGCCAGTGCCGCCGCGAGGCGCGCAGAAGGTGCGGCGCGACGCGGGAATCGTGCCGATCTGCCGGCGATATACAGGCCGAGAGCAGGCGTGCGCCGACGTCCACGAGCAGGTGGCGCTTCAGCCCATTGATCTTCTTCCCGCCGTCGTAGCCTTTGGTCCCGCCCGTCTCGCTGGTCTTCACGGACTGGCTGTCTATGACGCCAGCGGATGGCGCGGCTTCGCGCCCCTCCCGCTCACGGTCGATCGTCACCATGACGTGGTTGATCCGCTCGAAGAGGCCGGCGTCACGCCAGGCGTAGAAATGGCGTTGGACTGTGCTGTGCGGCGGATATTTCTCGGGCAACGCGCGCCATTGGCAGCCGGTCCGAAGCACGAAGATGACGGCCTCCAACAGGAGCCGCATCGTCCATTTACGTGGCCTTCCCGTCGCTGCGGCGAGAGGGAAGAGATGCATGATCAGCGCCCATGCTTCGTTCGAAACGCAGGGCTGACGAAAGGTGGAAAGGGGCGTAGGTACGGCTTGGACGACGGCGTTCGGCACGTGCGGAGACTCCCGGCAGGGAATCTCTAGATCTAGTGCGAGCGTCGTCGTCTCCAACCTCGCAGAAGAACGGTCCAGAGTTTTGAATCAGCGTCTGAAGCGGCGAGTAATCCTCGCCCGCGTCCTTCCTTTTTGGCATAAACGCGCACCTCGCGCGCACCTTGGGACGCGAGGGCAACGGGGAGGTGCCCCCCGCTTTCGGCTGGCCGGCCTAGCCTTCGCGAAGCTTTGGCGCTGCCGCTGAGGGCAACACCGCGTCAAATGATACGATACGTGAGCCGCGCGGATGCGTCAGCGTCAGCGTAACAAATTTTACCGCTTTTCAGTCAATATACGCGAAATGACGACTACAATTTCGGTTGGACATTCACCCAATGACATGGGCCGCTTACTATTATTGTATTAGTTTCTCCTCAGCCATCCCCTCATTTCACACGATCCCGAATGTTTGATTGAAAGCCGCGTGTTGGCTCAGATATTCGCGGAATCGCGCGATGAGTGGGCGCAGGCGGACATCCGGCATGTTGGGGATCAACTCATAGAGCATGCATCCCTGTCGGAATAACGAATGGGTTCTGTGCCTGGCGGTGTTTGATTTGAGATGACGGTCCATGCCGAGGCTTTCGCCGGCCGCGCCGAGCAGTGTCAGCAGCACGATCGCGAAGGCGTTCAGGAGAAGAAGCCTGTCGCGCCGCTGCGGATCGGCGATGCGAAGAACGCTCAGGCCCATGCCGAAACGAAGGTCCTTGGCGTCGCGAAAACCTGGCTCGATGCTCCAGCGCCTAGCGTAGAGATTCATGATCTCGCGCGTCGTCGCTTCGGCGTTGCTGGCGGCCAGACACCAGGCCTCTTTCATATCCCTGGCTTTGACGCAGACGACCGCCGGAACCTTGTGCCGGCCCGCCGTGACCTCGGCGTCGCGCAGTTTGCGCGCTCGTCCGCCCTTGCCGACCCAGGCGGCGGCGGGGCGCGTCTCGCCATCGGCGGCGCCGACATGAATGTTACCGCGAAACCGAATGACGTAAGCGAAGCCCAGCGTATCGAGAAAGCCAAACAGTTTGGTGTCGCCGAAGCCGCGATCGGCCAGAATCGTCACGGCGACGCCCGCGGGCAGCACCTTGGCCAAATGGGTGAGGCACAGGTCTTCGAAGTCGTTGCGCTGGTTCTTCAACTCGTCCTTCAACACGGTCAGCCACAACAAGGGCGTCGCCCGGCCGTGATTGGTGACGAGGCTCAAGGCCAGTGTCGCCTGATCGTCGGCGTCGAAATCTGTCCAGTCAATGGCGACGACGATCGCTTTACGCTCGCCCACGACTTCCGCCACCCACGGGGCGAACATGTCCCAGACGATAATACCCCGGTTGCTCAACAGCCGATCGACTTGCTTGATGGCGTGCTTGCTGAGCAAGCCGCGCGCCTGGGCCAGGGACTGGCCGATGATAGACACCGCGAGCGACGCGCTCGTCATGACGCCCAGCGCGCCGTTGGCAAGCGACATCACGCGCTTGGCATGAATATCCTCGGCGAAGACGCCATCGAGATATTTTCGAACAAATTCAATGCGCTTGATCGGATGGTTCATGGCGACCGTTCATCGGATTGAGGTTCTCAATCCGCCTCATTCGTCCACGAAATCCGGCAATTATGAGTCCTCGCGAAAATGAGGGGATTCATGAG
>JAYVYJ010000162.1:0-27659 GCA_043784465.1 Hyphomicrobiales bacterium | reverse complement strand
TCGCGCGTGCTCCCTATGCCTGACCCAGGCTGAGGTTTCAAGTCCGCGGTCCCCGCCGCCGCCCACATAAGTTTCGCCCCCAGCGGTGGACTTTTCGTGTCGTTTAGCGCCTGCGATTGGAAGGGCGAACGGGGGCGGATCCGCCCCCGCATCGCACTTCAATCTTCGGACGAAGAATCGTTCGGGGCGACGGCCACGGTCTCCATCGGCTTGGCGGCCTTCGTCGTGCGCTTGACGGGGGCTTTCTTGGGCGCGGCTTTCTTGGGCGCAGCCTTTTTGACGGCGGCCTTGACCGCGGCTTTTTTGGGGGCCGCCTTCTTCGTCGCGACCTTCTTGGTTGCGACCTTTTTGCTCACCACTTTTTTGGTTGCGGCCTTCTTGGTCGCAACCTTCTTGGGGGCCGCCTTCTTGGTGGCGGTCTTCTTGACTGCGGCCTTCTTCGCGGGGGCCTTCTTCACGCTCTTGGCCGCGACCGTCTTTTTGGCCGTTTTCTTCACTGCCGCTTTAGCCATATGTTTGCTTCCTCTTATTCGGTTTCAATCGACCGCGCTTGCCGCTCGCAAGCGGAAATAGCGTCAAACAAGGTACGCGCGTTTTTCGTAAGCTCAAGACAGCGTCGACGCCGATGATCTCGGCAAGTGCGCGCGCTATCGAATAATCGTGCGCGCAAACATGTCGCTGATAGTCGCGACATCGTTCGCAGCGCGCCGCCTTCCTGGCCTTGGCGCCATACGCGGCGTATCGCGGAGCGCGGCGATTACCTAGCCCCTGCGGAGATCGTGGACGTTTGATTGTTTGATCGCGGCGGCGCGCGATTGCGACCGCTTGGCGCACGCGCATCGCTGACGACAGCGACGAAATAGAGCAAGTGCGGATCGAATTTTTCTGTAAAGCGCGCGCGAAAAATCTTCCCCTCTTTCGCGCACGCCTGTGGACAAGCCTCCGAATCGCCCGAAATTCGGGGCGACTCAGGGCAGTTCGAGTCTGGATTTCAGCGCGTCGTTGACGCTTTGCGGGTTCGCTTTGCCGCCCGTCTGCTTCATCACCTGGCCCACGAACCAACCGAGCATGCCGGGTTTGGCCTTCGCCTGGCACGCCTTTTCGGGATGCGCGGCGATCACCGCGTCGACCGCCGCTTCGATGGCGCTCGTATCGTTGACCTGCACGAGGCCACGCGCGGTGACGAGCGCGCGGGGATCGGCGCCCTTCTCTTCGCGGAGCAGCAGCGCGACGAGGTCCTTGGCGATCTTGCCCGAGATCACCCCTTCGCCGATCAGATCCACGAGGCAAGCGAGTTGCGCAGCGCTCACGCCCGTCTCGGAGACGCCGACGTTCTGTGCGTTGGCGGAGGCCGAAAGGTCGCCCATGATCCAGTTCGCGACCGCCTTGGCGTCACGCATGACGCCGCCCTGCGCGACGGCAGCTTCAAAGAACGCCGCCGTTTCGCGCTCCGCCGTCAACACCATCGCGTCATAGGCCGACAGGCCATAATCGCGCAGGAAGCGCGCCTTCTTCTCGTCAGGCAGTTCAGGCAGACCCGCGCGCAGCGCGTCGACGAACGCGTCGTCGAACTCCAGCGGCAGCAGGTCGGGATCGGGGAAATACCGATAGTCGTGCGCCTCCTCCTTCGAGCGCATAGCCCGCGTCTCGCCGCGCTGGGGATCGTAGAGACGCGTCTCTTGATCGATGCGCCCGCCATCCTCGATGATCGCGATCTGGCGCCTTGCTTCGGCGTCGATGGACTGGCCGATGAAGCGGATCGAGTTGACGTTTTTAATCTCGCAGCGCGTGCCGAGCGGCGCCCCTGGCTTTCGTACGGAAACGTTGACGTCGGCGCGAAGGTTCCCCTTCTCCATGTCGCCGTCGCACGAGCCGATGTAGCGCAGGATCGTGCGCAGCTTCGTCACATAGGCTTTCGCCTCGTCGGCCGAGCGCATGTCGGGCTTAGACACGATCTCCATCAGCGCGACGCCCGAGCGGTTGAGATCGACGAAGCTCATCGTGGGCGACTGGTCGTGCAGCGATTTGCCGGCGTCCTGCTCCAGATGCAGCCGCTCGACGCCGACGCGGATCGAATGTTCCGGCGTCAGGTCCACCT
Organism: Hyphomicrobiales bacterium; assembly: GCA_043784465.1. Lineage (GTDB taxonomy): Bacteria > Pseudomonadota > Alphaproteobacteria > Rhizobiales > Beijerinckiaceae > Roseiarcus. Next base: position 25,561 of record JAYVYJ010000162.1, on the reverse strand, counting down.
GAATCTCGCCCTCGCCGACGATGGGGTGCTTGTATTGCGATATCTGATAGCCTTGCGGCAGGTCGGGATAAAAATAGTTCTTGCGGTCGAAGGTCGAGCGTTTGTTGACCTGCGCCTTCAGGCCAAGCCCCGTGCGCACCGCCTGTCTCACGCATTCGGCATTGATGACCGGCAGCATCCCCGGCATCGCCGCGTCGACCAGCGAGACATGTGTGTTGGGTTCCGCTCCGAAGGCCGTGGAAGCCCCTGAGAACAGCTTGGCTTTGGAAGTGACCTGCGCATGGACTTCGAGGCCGACGACGACCTCCCAATCGCCCGTGGCGCCCTTGATGAGCTGCGACATGTCTGTTCTCCTCTCTTGCGGTTTCGGCTGACGGACCAGGGGTGGCGAGCGCAGGCGTCCCCGCCCGCGTAAGGTTCATCGACCGGGGGTTTTTCGTCAGACCCACCAGGCGTTCAACGCCGGCGTCTTCGGCGCCGCCTGCTCGACGACGGCTCCCAGCGCGAACAAGGTCTCTTCGTCGAACGGGCGCCCGATCAATTGCAAGCCCAGCGGAAGGCCCGACGACGCCAGGCCCGCAGGCACGGCGAGGCCGGGCAGGCCCGCCATGTTGACCGTCACCGTGAACACGTCGTTGAGATACATCTCCACAGGATCGCCCGCGCCTTTTTCGCCGATGCCAAACGCAGGCGAGGGCGTCGCGGGCGTGAGGATCGCGTCGACGCCGTCAGCGAACACATTCTCGAAATCGCGCTTGATGAGCGTGCGGATTTTCTGCGCGCGCACGTAATAGGCGTCGTAGTACCCCGCCGACAGCACGTAGGTTCCAATCATCAGGCGTCGCCGCACTTCCGCGCCAAAGCCCCTTGCGCGCGTGTTCTCATAGAGATCGACGATGTCCGCGCCGTTCTCGCGCAGGCCGTAGCGCACCCCGTCGTAGCGCGCGAGATTGCTTGACGCCTCCGCAGGCGCCACGATGTAATAGGCGGGCAGGGCGTGGCGCGTATGCGGCAGGCTGACGTCGACGATCTCCGCGCCCGCCGCCTTCAACCATCGCGCGCCCTCGCTCCACAAAGCCTCGATGTCGGGGCGCATGCCCTCAAGCCGATACTCGCGCGGGACGCCGATCTTCATGCCCTTCACCGAGCGGCCTATCGCGGCCTCGTAGTCGGGCACGGGTGCGTCGTAGCAGGTGGAGTCCTTGGGGTCGTAGCCCGCCATCGACTTCAGCATGATCGCGGCGTCGCGCATGTCGCGTGCGATCGGCCCCGCCTGATCGAGCGAGGAGGCAAAAGCCACCATGCCCCAGCGCGAGCAGCGCCCGTAGGTCGGCTTGATTCCCACTGTGCCGGTGATCGCGGCGGGCTGGCGGATCGAACCGCCGGTGTCGCTGGCGGTGGCGGCCAGACAAAGATGCGCGGCCACGGCCGAGGCCGAGCCGCCCGACGAACCGCCGGGGGTCAGCAATCCCTGCTTGTCGCCATGCAACGCCGCGCGGGCCCGTTCGACGCTCCAGTTGGGCGGCAGCCACGGCGAAGCGACGGGGCCGTAATAGGAGGTTTCGTTGGACGAGCCCATGGCGAACTCGTCCATGTTGAGCTTGCCCAGCATCAACGCGCCGTCGCGCCACAGATGCGAGGTCACGGTGGATTCGTAGGCCGGCTTGAAACCGTCGAGAATGTGGCTGCACGCCTGCGTGTGGACGCCCTGCGTCGCGTAAAGGTCCTTGATCCCCAGCGGCAGGCCCTCCAGGGGACGCGCATCGCCCGAGGCGAACCGCGCGTCGCTCTCCGTCGCGCTCGCAAGCGCCTTGTCCGCGGTCACGACGACATAGGCGTTGAGCGCCTTCGCCTTGTCGATGGCGTCGAGATAGGCGCGCGTCAGTTCGACGCTGGATATCTGCTTGTCGCGCAGCGCGGCGCGGGCCTCAGCCAAGGTGAGGGCGGTCAGTTCGGACAAGGCGAGAATCCTATTCGACGACTTTGGGGACGAGGAAGAAACCGTCTTCCGTCAGCGGCGCGTTGGCGAGCACTTGCGCCGCGATCTCGCCGTCGGTGACGACATCCTCGCGCATCGGCAGTTTCATGGGGATCACCGAGGTCATCGGCTCCACGCCTTCGACGTTCACCGCGCTCAGTTCCTCGACAAAAGACAGTATGGCGTTGATCTCGCCTTGCAGATGCGGAATCTCTTCCTCATTGACGGCTATGCGCGCGAGTCGCGCAATGCGGCGCACCGCAGCCTGATCCACGGACATGTGAGGCTCCTGTCTCGTCGGGTTTAAGAGGCCGAGCTATATACCGGGGTAGAGCCCGCTCGCAACGCGGGCGTCGATCTGTCAGACGACGACGATTCCCCAAGCCCGCAGAGCCGCGCCCGCCGCCGCCGCCGCCGCCAAAGTCGCCGTGGCGCCCGCGCGGGTCCCAAACAAAAGCGCCGCCGCGCCCAGCGCCAGCGCGACGGCGGGCAGGTTGACGCTTTGCCACGCCGGCGCGTCGAGGCCGTGAAACGTCACCGTCTCGCGAAACAGCGTGTGGATCGCCAGCCAGACCGTAAGGTTGAGGATCACGCCCGCCACCGCCGCCGAGATCGCCGACAAGGCCGCGCCGAGCGCCTTCACGCCCCGCAGCGCCTCTACGAACGGCGCGCCCGCGAACACCCAGAGGAAGCAAGGCGCGAAGGTCACCCACGTCGTCAGCAGCCCGCCCAGCACGCCCGCCAGCAGCGGCGCCAGCGGCCCCGGCGTGCGAAAGGCGGCTAGGAAGCCGACGAATTGCAGCACCATGATGAGAGGCCCCGGCGTCGTCTCGGCGAGGCCCATGCCGTCGAGCATTTCGTGCGGGCTCAACCAGTGGAAGCGCTCGACCGCCTGCTGCGCGACGAAAGCCAGCACCGAATAGGCGCCGCCGAAGGTGATGAGCGCCGTCCCGCTGAAGAACGTCGCGAGCCGCGCAAAAATATTGTCGGGGCCAAGGATCAGCCAAAGCGCCGCCACCGGCGCGAGCCAGACCGGCGCCCAGATCGCTACAGCGCGCGTAAAACCCGCTAGCGAAGGCCGCGCGTGCGGCGGCGTTTCTTCGCCGAGCGCGCTGTCGCCGCCATGCGCGGGCGACGGCGCGGGCAGCGCCAGCGCGCCGACGGCGCCCGCAAGCGCGATCACAAGCGGAAAGGGCGCGTGCAGGAAAAACAGCGCGACGAACGCCGCCCCCGCCAGCGCCCGCAACGCGCCGGTTCGCAGCGCGCGGCGCGCAAGCTTCCACCACGCCTGCGCGATCACCGCCAGCACGCCCGCCTTCAGCCCGAAGAACAGCCCCGCGACAATCCCGATCTGCCCGTACAAAACATAGACGACGCTGAGCCCCATCAGGGCGAGCGCCCCCGGCGCGACGAACAGCAGCCCCGCCGTCAGCCCTCCGGCAGTTCGGTGCAGCAGCCAGCCCAGATAGATCGAAAGTTGCTGCGCCTCGGGGCCGGGCAGCAGCATGCAATAGTTGAGCGCGTGCAGAAACCGCGCGTCGGAGACCCAGCGCTTCTCCTCCACGACTATGGCGTGCATGGTCGCGATCTGCGCCGCCGGCCCGCCGAAACTTAGCGCCGCGACGCGCAACCAGACGCGCGCCGCCTGCTTGAAAGTTGGACCTTCGCCGCTCACGTCTTCCTGGGAAGATATAAGTCGGTCAACGTCCCCGCGAACGCCTCCGCCGACATGGCGAAGGTTTCTGACAGCGTGGGATGCGGATGGATCGTCAGGCCGATGTCCTCCGCGTCGCACCCCATCTCGATGGCGAGCGCGGCCTCCGCTATCAAGTCGCCCGCGCTGGAGCCGACGATGGCGCAGCCGATCAGGCGCCCGGTCGCCTCGTCCCACAGCGTCTTGGTGAGGCCCTCGTCGCGCCCCAGCGCCAGCGAGCGCCCGCTGGCCGCCCAGGGGAACACCGCCTTGCCGTATTTGACGCCCCTGGCCTTCGCCTCCGTTTCGGTGACGCCGACCCACGCCACTTCCGGATCGGTGTAGGCGACGGAGGGGATGCACTTCGCGTCGAACGCCGAATTGTGGCCCGCCGCCACTTCGGCGGCGACCTTGCCCTCATGCGTCGCCTTGTGCGCCAGCATCGGCTGGCCGACGAGATCGCCGATAGCGAAGATGTGGGCGACGTTGGTGCGCATCTGTTTGTTCACGGCGATGAAGCCGCGCTCGTCCACCGTCACGCCCGCCGCCTCCGCGCCGATGCTCTTGCCGTTCGGGCGGCGCCCGACGGAGACCAGCATCGCGTCGAATTCGCCCGTCGCTTCGCCCGCCTCGCTCTCCCAAGTCACATGCAGAGCGTCGGGCCTCGCCTCGACCTTCGTCACCTTGGTTTTCAGCATGATGCTTTTGAAGCGCGCGCCCATCCTCTTGGCGAACGGCGCGACGATGTCGCGGTCGGCGCCGGGCATCAGCTGATCCAGCATCTCGATGACAGTGATCTCGGCGCCGAGCGCCTCGTAGACCGTCGCCATCTCCATGCCGATGATGCCGCCGCCCAATATCAGCAGCCGCTTGGGTTGGAACCGCAGTTCGAGCGCGCCCGTCGAATCCCAGATGCGCGGGTCTTTAGGAATGAACCCCGGCGCCACCGCCTCCGATCCCGCCGCGATGATCGCATTGCGGAAACGCACCACGCGCGGCCCCTCCGCCGTCGCGACCTCCATCGTGTTGGCCGAGGTGAACTTTGCCGTGCCCGTCAGCACGGTCACCTTGCGTTGTCGGGCGAGACCCGTAAGCCCGCCCGTCAGCCGCTTCACCACGCCCGATTTGAATTCGCGCACCTTGTCGAGGTCGATCTGCGGCGGGCCGAAGCGGACGCCATGCGCGCTCATATGGCCCGCCTCGTCGATCACTTTTGCGACATGCAGCATCGCCTTGGAAGGGATGCAGCCGACGTTCAGGCATACGCCGCCCAGCGTCGGATAGCGTTCGATCAGCACGACCTTCTGGCCGAGATCGGCGGCGCGGAAAGCGGCGGTGTAGCCGCCGGGTCCGGCGCCCAGCACGCAGACGTCGCATTCAAGGTCGGCCTTGTCCGGCCCCGTCGAAGCCTTCGCCGCCGCGGGAGGCGGGGATGTGGCGGCGGCGGGCGGGGAAGCGGCGGCGCCCTCGTAGGTCGCCAGCAGATCGCCCTGGCTCACCTTGTCGCCGACTTTGACCTTGACCTCGCCGATCACCCCGTCGCCGGGCGCGGGCACGTCGAGCGTCGCCTTATCGCTTTCTAGCATCAGCAGAATGTCGTCTTTGGCGACCTTCTGCCCCGGCTTCATGTGCACTTCGATCACCGGCACGTCTTTGAAGTCGCCGATATCGGGCAGGCGGATTTCGCTCGCCATTCAGTCGATCCTTGATGAGAGGGTCAGAGAAGGACGCGCCGCATGTCCTCGACGACGCCGACGAAATGACGAATGAACCGAGCGCCCGCCGCCCCGTCGATCACGCGATGATCGTAGGACAGGCACAACGGCAGCATCAGGCGAGGCGCGAACGCCTTGCCGTCCCATACTGGCGCCATTTTCGAGCGCACGACGCCCAGAATCGCCACCTCGGGCGCGTTGACGATGGGCGTGAACGCCGTGCCGCCGATGCCGCCTAGAGAAGAGATGGTGAAGGTCGCGCCCTGCATGTCGGCAGGGCTCAGTTTGCCCGCGCGGGCTTTCTCCGAGAGGCTGCCCAATTCGCGCGCGAGATCGACGACGCCCTTTTTGTCGACCTCTTTGACGACCGCCACCACCAGCCCATCCGGCGTGTCGACCGCGACGCCGATGTTCCAGTAAAGCCGGTGAACGAGCGCGTCCCTGGCGGGGGCGAGCGCCGAGTTGAAATCGGGGAACGCCTTCAGGGAAGCCACGCTCGCCTTCATCAACAAAGGCAGCAACGACACGCGATAGGGCGCCTTTTTGTCTCCCTTCGCCGCGTCGTCGAGCGCCTTGCGGAACGCCTCCGTCTCGGTGACGTCGGCTTCGTCGGAATGGGTCACGTGCGGAATGTTGACCCAGGACGCATGCAGACGCGGGCCGGAAATCTTCTTGATGCGCGAGAGCGGCTTGATCTCGATGGGGCCGAATTTGGCGAAATCGACGGTCGGCGTTTCCGGCAACCCCGCGCCGCCCCGCGCCGCGCCCGCAGGAGCCGCGCCGCCCAGCGCGCCCTTGAGATCGTCCTTGGTGATGCGCCCCTTCTCGCCGCTGCCCGCGACTTTGGCGAGATCGACGCCCAATTCGCGCGCCAGACGACGCACGGAGGGGCCTGCGTGGACGCCCTCGAAATCGGCGAGCTTGTCAGGCTCCGGCGCCGGAGGCTTGGGCGCAGCGACGGCGGATTCGCGCGCTTCCGCAGGCTCCGCCTTCGCGCTATCCGTTTTCGCGGTGTCCGTCTTGCCGGTGTCCGTCTTGCCGGTGTCCGTCTTGCCGGTGTCCGCCTTCGCGGTGTCGGTCTTGGCGGGAGCGCCCGAGGAGGCGAGCGTCAGGATCACCGTGCCCTGGCTCACTTTGTCGCCCAGCTTGACGCGCAATTCGCCGACCACGCCGTCAGACGGGGAGGGCACTTCCATCGACGCCTTGTCGGATTCCAGCACCATCAAAGGTTGTTCGGCCTTCACGCTTTCGCCAGGCTTCACCAGGATCTCGATGATCGGAATGTCCTTGAAGTCTCCGATGTCCGGCACCTTCACCTCGTTCGCGGCGGACGCCGGGGCGGGCGCGGCGGCGGCGGGCGCGGCGGCGGTGGTCGCAGGCGCGGATGCCGCGCCGGCGGGCGCAGCGGCCAGCGTCAAAATCGGCGTGCCCATCGACACTTTGTCGCCGACCTTCACCAGCACTTCCCCGACGACGCCAGCCTGCGGGGCGGGCACGTCCATCGACGCCTTGTCGGTTTCGAGCGTCACCAAAGATTGTTCGAGCGCGATTTTATCGCCCGGCTTGACCAACACTTCGATGATCGGCACGTCCTTGAAATCGCCGATGTCGGGCACTTTGACTTCGATCTTCGACAAGTCGGGACTCCTGGCGCCTCAGGCGATGAAATGAGAAATATCGTGAGCGACAGGCGCCGTCATGGCCGGGCTGGTCCCGGTCATCCGCGCGGTTCCGCCGGCTCGCCATTTGACGTTTGCGCCATTAGCCTCCAACCCGCAGACGCGCGCCCCGGCGTCAATCCCCGGGACAAACCCGGCCATGACGCAGTGCGAGCCGAGGACAGAGGAAGCAAACAGCACGTCAAACCCTCGTCGGGTTAGGTTTCTCGGGATCGATGCCATATTTGGCGATCGCCTCCGAAACCCGCTTGGCCGGCAGCAACTGATCGTCGGCCAGCGACTTCAGCGCCGCCACCGCCACGTGATGCCTGTCGACCTCGAAGAACGAGCGCAGCGCCCGCCGATAATCCGAGCGCCCGAACCCGTCCGTGCCCAGCACCTTGTAAGACGCGGGCACAAAGCTTCGGATGCCGTCCCCGATGGCCTTCATGTAATCGGTCGCCGCGATCACCGGACCCTGACCCTTGGCCAGACATTGCTCGACATAGGACAGCCGCCTCGAAGCCTCGGGATGCAGCATGTTCCAGCGCTCAACGTCCAACCCCTCGCGTCGCAATTCGGTAAAACTCGTCACGCTCCAGATTTCGGATGTGACGCCGAAATCGCGAGCGAGCAATTCGGCGCCCGCCTCGACCTCGCGCAAGATAGCGCCCGCGCCGAGCAACCTGACCTTGAGCGCCGACGTCTCCGCCTCGACGGTCTTTAATTTATACATGCCTTTGAGGATGCCTTCCTCGGCGCCTTCGGGCATGGCGGGGTGGGGATAGTTTTCGTTGAGCGTGGTGATGTAATAATAGACGTCCTCGTTGTCGCCATACATGCGCTTCAGGCCATGCTGGATGATGACGGCGACCTCATAGGCGTAGGTCGGATCGTAGCCCACGCAGTTGGGAATGGTGGAGGCGAGCACATGGCTGTGCCCGTCCTCGTGCTGCAACCCCTCGCCGTTGAGCGTAGTGCGCCCCGATGTGCCGCCAATCAGAAACCCGCGCGCCCGCATGTCGCCCGCCGCCCAGGCGAGATCGCCGACGCGCTGGAAGCCGAACATCGAGTAATAGATGTAGAACGGGATCATCGGCGTGTTCGACGTCGAATACGACGTCCCCGCCGCGATGAACGAGGCCATCGCGCCAGGTTCGTTGATCCCCTCCTGAAGAATCTGCCCCTTGGAATCCTCGCGGTAATACATCAACTGGTCCGCGTCCTGCGGCCGGTATAGCTGGCCGACCTGGCTGAAGATGCCGATCTGCCGAAACAGCCCCTCCATGCCGAAGGTGCGGCTCTCGTCCGGTACGATCGGCACGATGCGCTGGCCGATGTTCTTGTCGCGCAGCAGAGTCGAGAGAATGCGCACGAACGCCATCGTCGTGGAAATCTCGCGGCCCTCGCCCGTCGCCTGCAAAAGCCCCTCGAAAGCGCTGAGCGGGGGCATCTCCAGAGGGCTGGACCGTCGTCGACGTACGGGCAGGGGGCCGCCGAGCGCCTTGCGTCGACCCATCAGATATTGCTCCTCCGGCCCGCCGGCGGGGAGCTTGAGGAACGGAACGTTGAGCAATTCCTCGTCCGACAGCGGAATGCCGAAGCGGTCGCGGAACGCCTTCATCGCGTCGGCGCCGATCTTCTTGGCCTGATGCGCGATCATCTGGCCCTCGCCCGCCGCGCCCATGCCATAGCCCTTGACGGTCTTCGCGAGGATGACGGTAGGCTGGCCCTTGTGGTCGGAGGCCGCCTTGAACGCCGCGAACACCTTGATCGGATCATGCCCGCCGCGCGTCAGCGCCCAGATCTGCGCGTCGGTCCAATCGGCGACCATCGCGGCGGTCTCGGGATGGCGGCCAAAGAAATGCTCGCGGATGTAGGCGCCGTTCTTCGACTTGAAATCCTGATATTCGCCGTCGACGCATTCCTCCATCAACTGCCTGAGCTTGCCGTCCTTGTCCTTGGAGAGCAACGCGTCCCAGCCCGATCCCCAGAGACATTTGACGACGTTCCAGCCCGCGCCGCGAAAATCCGCCTCCAGCTCCTGCACGATCTTGCCGTTGCCCCGCACCGGGCCGTCGAGGCGTTGCAGGTTGCAGTTGATGACGAAGATCAGATTGTCGAGCTTCTCGCGCCCGGCGAGAGAAATCGCGCCAAGCGATTCCGGCTCGTCCATCTCGCCGTCGCCGCAGAACACCCATACCTTGCGCTCATGCGTGTCGGCCAGGCCCCGCCCTTGCAAATAGCGCAGGAACCGCGCCTGATAGATCGCCATCAGCGGTCCCAGGCCCATCGAGACCGTCGGGAACTGCCAGAATTCCGGCATCAGCCAGGGATGCGGGTAGGACGACAGACCCTTGCCGCCGACTTCCTGGCGGAAGTTGACAAGTTGATCCTCGGTGAGCCGCCCCTCAAGGAAGGCGCGCGCGTAAACGCCCGGCGACGAATGGCCTTGAAAATAGATGAGATCGCCGCCGTGCGTCTCGTCCGCCGCGCGCCAGAAGTGCATGAAGCCGGTGTCGTAGAGCGTCGCCGCCGACTGGAAACTGGCGATATGGCCGCCCAGTTCGGAGCTGTCCTTGTTGGCGCGCAGCACGATGGCGGCGGCGTTCCAGCGCACATAGCGCCGGATGGTCATTTCGAGCTTGCGGTCGCCGGGATGAGGGGGCTGGCGTTCGGGCGAGATCGTGTTGACGTAGGCGGTATTGGCGGCGAAAGGCACCTTCGCGCCCTTGCGGCGCGCGGAAGTGACGACGGCTTCCAGCAATTCGTCGACGCGTTCCAGCCCTTCGAAGGCTGCGACCGAATCCAACGCGTCCAGCCAATCGCTGCGTTCGGCGTCGTCTTTAGCCTCGGTCATGCCTCGACCTCCCTGTCGCCGCGCTCGTCGCGCGTCACGATCTTTGCGCCCCTTCCCATGGGGTTCTAGACTTGGCAAGGACGCTGAGGCTTGCCAGTCATACGCACGATGCATGACTTGCCCGCAAATGCAAAGGGGCTGGTTGTCGGCGCGGCGTTCGGGCGGGTAGGATGCGGCGCATCGAACTGAGGAACGATATGGCGGGACTTACGACGCATGTTCTGGACACGACGCGCGGACGCCCTGCCGCCGGCGTCGCCATCGAACTTTACGAAGTCGCCCACGACGGCGGCCGCACGCTGACGGCCCGCGCGATCACGAACGCCGACGGTCGAACGGACTCAGCCCTGATCTCGGCGACGCAGGCGCGTGTGGGCCAATTCGAACTCGTGTTCCACATCGGCGATTATTTTCGCGCGAACGGCGCGACGCTGGCGGAGCCTGCGTTTCTCGACCTCGTGCCCATTCGCTTCAGCATCGCCGACCCGCAGGCCCACTATCACGTGCCGCTGGTCGCCACGCCGTGGAGCTATTCAACCTATCGGGGAAGCTGAGTCGCCGTGGGGGCGCCAGCAGAGCCGAGCGTGAAGCGAGACCGATTGCGAACCACCCTGGCTAGGTTGCCAAAAATCTGGCGCGCGCGTTTCCTCCGGCGGCCGACGCGCCCGCAGATCCATGGCGCAACCCGTCTAGAGGGCGACCGCTGGCGCGCCGACGATCGCGATCCGCAAGCGGTTTTCCCGCAAAGCCGCGAATCGCTGACGCTCTTCGCCCGCACGCAGCGCCCTGGCGGGCTGACGCCCCGGCTCTATTTCGACTGGGGCCGAGGCTTCGTTCAGGTCGAAAGCGCGGCGCTGCCCTCTGGCGAATCGCTGCTCTTGGTGTTGGACCCCGCCGATTGCGCGGACCTGCGCGCCTTGCGGTTCGACCCCTTCGAGGGCGAGGGCGAGTTCGAGCTGTGTTTTGCGCGTGGGCGGGAGGGCGAAGCGCTGGCGCGGCGGATCGAGGCCGAAGGGCCGCCGATCCGCAAGGCGCGCGTGGCTCTCCGCGACTACGCGCCCCGCCGCCGTTCCCGCCCGGCGGGACGTTTGCGCGCGTTTGGCGCGCCGCACGAACATTTCCTGCACGTCTGCGCGCTTGCTGAGGCGGAATTGCGCGGGCGGTTCACGGTGCCCCCGGCCACGCCGCGGATCTCGCTGGTCTGCCCCGTCTACGACACGCCGCCGGCCTATCTAGACGATCTCCTCGCCTCGTTCGGCAAGCAAATTGCGGGCTACGCCGAACTCATCATGAGCGACGACGGCTCGACCTCGGCGCGAACGCTCGCCTGGTTCGACGGGCACGCGTCTGTACGAGGCCTCGTCATCCTGCGCAACGGCGTCAATCGCGGCATCGCCGCCGCCTCCAACGTGGGCGTCGCGGCCGCGCGCGGGGCCTTCGTGGGGTTCATCGACCACGACGACGCCCTCGCGCCCCATGCCGTCGCCGTCCTCGCCCGTGCTATGGAGGACAATCCCCGCGTAAAATTTTTTTACACCGACGAACTCATCGCCGACGGCAAATTGCGCCCGCTCGACGTCTTCGACAAGCCCGCGTTCGACGACGTGCTGCTGTCGGGCGTTAACTACGTCAACCATCTCTCGCTCTACCGCCGCGATGTGCTGACGGCGGCGGGGACGTTCCGCGAAGGCTTCGACGGCTCGCAGGACTACGACCTGCTGCTACGAGCCCTCAAACCCCTGAGCGCCGACGAAATCGCGCATGTGCCCTATCCCGCCTACATCTGGCGGCGCGACGGGCGCAGCTTTTCCGTCAAACATATCGACACGGCGACCGTCAACGCCCGCCGCGCGCTCAGCGAAGCCTATGCGTCGGCGCAGGCGCCCGTCCCCGTCGCCCCGGCGAACTTGCCGGACCTGCACCGCGTGCGGCTCGACCTCATCGCGCCGCGCCCGAAAATTTCCATCGTCGTTCCCAATCGCGACGCGTATCCCCTGATGCGCGAAATCGCCGACGGCCTGTTCCAACGCACCGACTATCCCGATTTCGAGTTGATCGTGGTCGACAACGGTTCGACCGATCCCGACACGCTGGCGCTCTACGAGCGTCTGAAGCGCGAGCGCCCCAACTTCACGCTTCACTCGGAGACGGCGCCGTTCAATTTCTCCGCGCAGGTCAACAAGGGCGTCGCGCTCGCGACTGGCGAAGCGTTCCTTCTGCTCAACAACGACATTGAAGTGCGGACGGCCGATTGGCTCGCCGAAATGGTCGGCTGCCTTGCCTACCCGCGCACGGGCGTCGTCGGCGCGCGGCTGCTCTATCCTGACGGAACCTTGCAACATGCGGGCGTCGTCGTCGGCCTCGGCGGTCTCGCGGGTCATTGGTATGTCGGCCGCGAACCCGATTTTCCCGGCCCGATGGGACGCCTCGCCGTGCGTTCGACCATGACGGCGGTGACGGGCGCCTGCATGCTGATTTCGCGGGCCTGCTGGGAGGCGACGGGGCCGTTTGACGACACCCGTTTCGCCGTCGCCTACAACGACGTCGATTTCTGCCTGCGCGCGCGTGCGGCCGGCTTCCGCACCGTCTACACGCCGTTCGCAACGATGACGCACCACGAATCCGCCACGCGCGGCCCCGACGATAGCGGCCCCAACCGCGTGCGTTTCCTGCTCGATCAGGCGGCTTTGATCGAGCGCCACCGCGCCCCGGATTTTCTCGACCCCGTGCTGAGCCCCTGGCGCGGGCGCGATCATTCCGAGCCGCAGCGCATCACGCTCGACCGCCTCCCGCGCGCACGCTGACGGAGACGGCGCGCTGAGCGCGCAAGCTTGGTCAACATCTCTTGACGTGGCCCATCTTGCCGCGCCCGGTTTTGTGGGCGACATGACGGCGATGCGCCCCGCCGTCGTCACCGCCCTGATTATCGCGACAGCCCTGTTCATGGAGAACATGGACGGCACAGTGTTGTCGACTTCCTTGCCCGCCATCGCCGTCGATCTGCACGAGGACCCCATCGTGCTCAAACTGGCGTTGACGTCCTACATGCTGACGCTGGCCGTGTTCATCCCGGCGTCGGGCTGGGTCGCCGACAAGCTTGGCGCGCGCACGGTTTTCTGCACGGCCATCGCGACTTTCGTCCTCGGCTCGATCCTCTGCGGCGCGTCTTCGACGTTGCCCGAACTTATCGCCGCTCGCGTGTTCCAGGGCCTCGGCGGGGCGATGATGGTGCCGGTCGGTCGCCTCGTGCTGTTACGCAGCATACCGAAATCCCAGATGGTGGATTCGCTCGCCTATCTGACGGTCCCCGCGCTGATCGGCCCCGTGGTGGGCCCTCCGCTCGGTGGCTTTATCACCACCTATTTTCACTGGCGCTGGATCTTCTGGATCAACGTGCCCATCGGCCTCTTGGGGATCGCGCTGACGCTCAAATTCATCGAGAACGTGCGCGAACTCGACGTGTCGGCGTTCGATCTCAAGGGGTTTTTGCTGTCAGGTCCCGGCCTGCTGGCGCTCGTCTTCGGCCTGACCAGCATCGGACGCAGCGTCACGCCAGGATGGGCCGTCGCCACGCTCATCGTCGGAGGCATTTTGCTTTTGACGCTCTACGTCCGCCACGCGCGCCACGCCCCGGCGCCCATCATCGACCTGAACCTGTTGAAACTGCCGACGTTCTACGCCGGCGTCGTCGGCGGGTTTTTCTTCCGGATGGGCATCGGCGCCATACCGTTCCTGATGCCGCTTTTGCTGCAACTCGGCTTCGGCCTGTCGCCGTTTCAATCGGGCTCGCTCACCTTCGCCGCCGCCGCCGGGGCGATGGCGATGAAATTCACCGCCTCAAGGTTGATCCGCCATTTCGGCTTCCGCTCGATCCTCGTCGCGAACGCGGCGATCTCGGCCGTGTTTCTGGCGTCCTACGGTCTCATCGGCGCGCAGACGCCGCACGCGGTCATTTTCCTGGCTCTCCTGGTCGGCGGGTTCTTCCGCAGCCTCGAATTCACCGCGCTCAACGCCATCGGCTACGCCGACGTCGTGCAGGCGCGCATGAGCCGCGCGACCAGTTTCGCCAGCGTCTCGCAGCAGATGAGCCAGGCGGTCGGCGTCGCCGTCGCCGCCGCCTCGGTTCAGGCCGTGCAATGGTCGCTAAACGACGCGACGCTGGAGCCCCGTGACATGCAGATCAGCTTCTTCATCGTCGCGGTTATTTCAGCCGTGTCCATACTCATCTTCATGCGGCTTAGCCCGGACGCAGGCGCGGAAGTGTCGGGACGCGCACTTACAGCGACGCCGCCGCAGACCGCTGGCCAACCCGCGGAATGAACCTCATTCCCCCGTCAGGTCGATTTCGTATTCGAACGTGAACTGGAACAGGCTCGCCGTGTTGCCCGGCGCATCGATGACGCGCCACTGGCCCTTGCCCTGCACGTGAGCATATTTTCCTGTCCCGCCGAGCACGGAAATCGGTCCGCTCTCGGGTCCCTCGTAGGACAGATAGAGCTTGTCTCCATCCGCATCCGTTTCGACGCAATAGCCGGTGAACAGGTAGCCCGACTTGCGCGCATTGGCTTCCTCCAGACAATGCAGCGCGAGATTGTCGAGGGGCTTCGCGCCGTCGCGCGTACGCACGATGCCCGTGCAATCGGCGGAGGTGTTGGACCCGATCTCGCCCATATCGACCCCCGCCGCCGCGCGACACACCGTGTAAGCCGCATGTTTGACGATCCCTGCCTGCGGCGCAGGCGCGGTGTCTGCATAGACCGAAGTTGAAAAAAGGACGGCGGCGAGGCTGAGAGGACGGAGCATGGCGGAGGTCCTTTTCACGGGTTCGCAAGGGATACGCGCGAGGGGGCCTTCAGGTTGCGCCGCGCTATGGCGGCGTTTCGCGCCAGCGGCTATGAAAGCGGGAATGGCGGAGGCTTTATGAGCGAGCGTTTTCCCGGACCGGCCTATCTGATCTGCGGCGACGCGCGCACGGGGTCCAGCCTGCTCGCCTCGACGCTGCGCAACATGCAACAGGCCGGCAAACCGCTGGAATATTTCGGCCACGCGGAGATCGACAAGCCGTGGATGCGCGAACAACTGCACATTTCGGACTCCGAGCCGTTCGTCAGCTTCGTCGGCTGGCGCGACCATATCTTGCAGGCGGGTTCCGACTACGGCGGCATCTTCGGCGCCTCGGTCCACTGGTTTCAGGCCGAGACCCTGCACGAAACATTCCGCCATCCCGACGAGACGCTTTCGCTAGTTGCGACGCTGCGAAGCTTCTTTCCCCAGTTGCGGCTGATCCGGCTGCGCCGCCGCAACCTCGTCGCGCAAGGCATGTCCCACTACGTCGCCATCGCCAACAATGTCTGGAACACCACAAGCGCCCCACATCTGAAACCCGGCGAGCATGACCGGGAAGTTCCCTACGATTTCGACAAGATCGACGAGCAGGTGCTCAACGCCCGGCTGGGCCGCGACGGCTGGCGGCGCGAACTCGCCGAAGCCGAGGACATCACCCTGCCGTTGACCTACGAGGAACTGGCCGTCGATCTGGAGGGCAGCGTGCGCCGGGTGCTGAGGCACATCGGCGCGCCGGCGGATGGCCCCCTGCGCACGTATCTGCAAAAACAGGCGGGAGCGCGGTCCCTTGAACTGGAGCGGCTTTATCGCGAAGAACGGCGCGCGCGGGGGCTGGGGCCGGTCGGCGACGAGGCGGAGATCGGTTGAGGCTCTAACGCCGCCTCGAACAATACCGTCACCGTTCTCGCGAGGGCATAGAAGAGATCCAGCGGCGTCGCTTGGTCGCGCATACTTCGTAGGCCGTCGTGCACGGCGGGACCGGGTCGCGTCGTTTACGCTGCCGACGACGCGGGCCCGTTAAGGCCGCCCCTCACCCGCTATTCCTTAAGCCCGCCGAAATGCCGTTGATCGTCAACTGAATCCCCGTCAGCACCTTTTCGCTGCTGGCGTGCGCGCGGTGCAGTTTCAACAGTTCGACCTGCACGTGGTTGAGCGGGTCGAGATAGGGGAAGCGGTTCTGGATCGAGCGCAGCAGCAGCGGATTGTGCGCCAGCAGATGCGGCTGCGCCATGATCGCGTTGAGCGCCTCGACCGACGCCTTCCACTCCGTCGAAATGCGCGAGAAAATCGCCTCCCGCAACGCGACGTCAGGCACAAGGCTCGCGTAGCGCGAGGCGATGGCGAGGCTCGATTTGGCCAGCACCATGTCCATGTTGGAGAGGATCGTCCGGAAGAACGGCCAGTGCTTGTACATGTTGCGCAGCCGGTCCATCCCTTTCTCGGGATTGTCTTTGACATAAGCCTCGACCGCCGAGCCGAAGCCGTACCAGCCCGGCAGCATCAGCCGGCACTGCGCCCACGAGAACACCCAGGGGATTGCGCGCAAATCTTCGATGGCCTGCGTCTTCTTGCGGCTGGCGGGACGAGAGCCGATGTTGAGGGTCGCGATCTCGGTGATGACGGTCGAGCCCCAGAAATATTTGACGAACCCGTCGGTCTCGTAAACCAGCCCGCGATAGGCCTTGTAGGCGGCGGACGAGAGCGTCTCCATTGTCGAGAGATAGGCAGGATCGGGGGAAGGGGTCTGCTCTTCGAGAAGACTGGCTTCAAGCGTGGCCGAAACGAACGTCTCCAGATTGCGGCGCCCGACTTCGCCGTTGGAATATTTGGACGAGATGATCTCGCCCTGTTCGGTTATGCGGATTTGTCCCTGCACCGCGCCGCCCGGTTGGGCGAGGATCGCCTCGTAAGACGGACCGCCGCCGCGCCCCACCGATCCGCCGCGCCCATGAAACAGGCGGATGCGCACGCCGTGTTTCCTGAACACCTCGACAAGACCGATTTCGGCCTTGTAAAGCTCCCATCCCGAGGTGACGAAGCCGCCGTCCTTGTTGCTGTCCGAATAGCCGAGCATCACCTCCTGCTCGCCGGCCAGCGAGGCGACGAAGCGGGCGTATTCGGGGATCGCCAGCAGACGGTCCATCACGCCGACGCACGCGCGCAAATCCCCGATGGTCTCGAACAACGGAACCATGTTGATGCGGCTCGCACCCGCCGCGTTGACGAGGCCGACTTCCTTCAGCAGCAGCGCGAGTTCCAGCAGGTCGGACACACCCTGGCAATTGGAGATGATCGCGGTGACGATGGAACTTTCGCCATAGGTCGCCTTGATGCGATGCGCGGCGCGGAAGATCGCAAGTTCGCTTGCCGTCTCCTCGGAATAATCGTGGAACGGCAGCGTCAGCGGCCGCGCGGAGGTCAATTCCTTGCGAAGGATGGCGATGCGCCCTTCCTCGTCCAGCTTGAGATATTCCACGCCCGGCTCGGCGACGGCGAGCAACTCATGGACGGTGCGCTCATGGAAGGCGGAATTCTGGCGCAGGTCCAGCGGCGCCAGATGGAAGCCGAACACATCGACCGCCCTCCGCAGCGCGCGCAGCCGCCCGCGCGCGAGGATCTTGGCGCCGCCTTTCTCCAAAGAGGCCGCGATCAACGCGAGGTCGGCGGCGAATTCTTCCGGGGTCGCGTAGGCGGGCGCGTCGCCCTTGGGGCTCCGCAGGGCGACGAAATGGTCGAGCGTCTCGGCGGTCTTGGCGAGCCGCGAGTAGATGCCCGCGATCACCCGGCGATAGGGCTCGTCCTTGCGCGAGGGAGAGTGGTCGGGCGAGGCGGCGGCGAGCGCCATGAGTTCCGGCGTCACGCGGCTCAGCGTGCCGCTGATCGATAGTTCGCCGCCCAGTTCGTGCAATTCGTCGAGATAGGCGCCGAGCGCGCGTGCGCTTTGCAGCCGCATCGCCTCGGTGACGACGTCGGCTGTGACGAACGGGTTGCCGTCGCGGTCGCCGCCGATCCACGAACCGACGCGCAGGAAAGGTTTCAACCTCCGGTCGGCCAGCTTGGGATCCGCGGCGGCCAGATCGTCCTCGATGGCGCCGTAGAGGCGCGGCAATTCGCGGAAGAACGTGTAATCGTAATAGCTCAGGCCGTTGGCGACCTCGTCGATCACTTTCAGCCGCGTCTGGCGCAGCATGTTGGTGCGCCACAGCAGCAGAATAGCGCGACGTAACTGGTCCTCGGTGCGCTGCGTCTCGCCGTCGTCGCCGACGAGGCGCGCGCGCTCTTCCAGCAGGGCGGCGATTTCGAGTTCCCGGGTCAGCGTGCTTTTGCGGCGCACTTCGGTCGGATGCGCGGTCAGCACCGGGCTGACGAGCGCATTGTCGAAGAAATGGGCGAGCGCGGCGGCGTCGAACCCGGCGTCGCGGGCGCGCCTGAGCGCGTAGCGCATCGAGCCGGGGCGGGGCGCGGAGCGTTTGACCACGTGGGCGTGGTTGCGGCGAATGTGATGCTGGTCTTCCGCGATGTTCGCCAGATGCGAAAAATAAGAGAACGCGCGCACGATGGAGAGCGTCTGGTCATTGTCGAGACTGTCGAGAATGGCGGAGAGTTCGCGCCGCGCGCCCGCCTCGCTCTCGCGATGAAGCCGGGTGGACGCCTTGCGGATGCGCTCGACGAGTTCGAACGTCTCCGCGCCTTCCTGCTCGCGCACGGTGTCGCCGAGCAGCCGACCGAGCAGCCTTATGTCGTCGCGCAGCGGCGCGTCCTTTTCCTCTTCGGACGTGGCGTTGGCGTCGAGGGGATAGACGTTCGTCAAGCAAGCCTCCGGGTCCACGCGGTCCTTGGACGGTCCGGTTCGGTCAAGCAAGCGTTGCGCCAGCAAGCGCCTGCGCGAGCCGCGCCCGCAGCGTGTCGCGGTCCTTCAGCGCGCATTCGTAAACCACGAGCGCGCCCCAGCCCAGAGCGTGAAGTTCGGCGAGCGCCCGGGCGTCGCGCGCGCGATTGCGCGCAATCTTGGCGGACCAATATTCGGCGTTCTCGCGCGGCGAGCGGGCGCCGCGCTTGCAGTCGTGGCCGTGCCAGAAACAGCCGTGCATGAAAATCGCGAGACGCCGCCGGGCGTAGGCGATGTCCGGGGTTCCCGGCAGGTCGTTGCGATGAAGCCGATAGCCCGGCGCGAGGCCGTGCAGCAACTGGCGCAACGCGCGCTCCGGCCCTGTATCGCGCGATTTGACCGCGCGCATGATCGCCGAGCGCGCGGGCGAGGTCACGAATCGCCTTCGATGTCGACGGCGAGGCGCAGCAAGTCGCGATGATATTTCTGCAAGCGCTGGAAATGCGCCTGAATCGCCCCGGCGATCTCCTTCGAGTTTTTGACGGCGAGGAAATGTCCGACAATCTGACTGTAATGCTCCGCCTGACGCGGCAGCCGAAGCGCCGGGTCGCGCTTCTCCCGTATTTCGTCGTCCGTCATCACCTGAAGGCGCTGCACGGGCTCGGGGGCTGCCGCGAGGATGGCGGGCGGGGGCGGAATTTTGCCGTTCATCAGCGCCGACCGGGCGTGAAAGGCATGAAACAGCGTCGTCTCCAGCGTGTTGATGTCCGCGCGATCCGCGACCGGCCACGCCCAGACGAAGGCGATCTCCCAAACGTCGATCTGCCGGTTGGCGACGATGTCGCTGCGCGCCGACGTCAGATGGCGATTGACCCGCGCGCGGATGCCGTCGACAGACTGACCGACATAAAGCGGCGCTTCGTCGAGGTCGCAAAGCGCGTAGCAGCCTACGCTGTTTGTCAGCTTTCGCAGCGCCGCGCGGCGGAACGCCAGATCAATCGCCATGGGGCTATTCCGCCGCGATCCTCTTCTGGGGCGCGCGGCGCGACAGGACCGGTTCCAGAATCGTTTCGGCGAGAAAGCGGACCACGGGCACGCAGACGCCGTCGCCGCACACGTGATAGGCGTCGTTGTAACGCTCGGGGAGCCGGTAGCGATCCGGCAACCCCATCAGCCGCGCCGCCTCGCGCGGCGAGAGCAGCCGGGAGCGAATTTTCCTGCCCTCAATCACCAAAATCGTCTGCCGCGACGAGCCTCCTGATGGCGTTCGCAGGCATCCGGACATGTCGTCGAACCGGACTTCCGCCCGCTGGCGCTTGGCCCCGTTTTCGTCGGGTCGCGTACGCCGATAGATCGTCCCCACGACCCGGCCCCCGGCCTTCTGCGCGTCCGACACCTTTCGGCGGTTCAGGTCGGACATAAGGCTCATGAGATAATCCGTCTGATCCGCGTCATGCCACTTCACGCCCGCCGGGCGCGGCTCAATCAAGTCGGCGAGCGCAGAGCGGCGCGCGGGCGGCGGCGGCGGGTTCCACCAGACCCAACGTTGCTTCGCCGCTTTGCTGAGCCCGGCGTGAGCGCGGCGCAACGCCTGCGGCGCCCAGGCGTCCCCCGGCGTCTCTGAGACCCCGCACGCGTCGAGCTTTTCGTCCCCGGCGAGGGCGACGAAGAACACGCGGGGGCGCGACTGCGGCACAAAAAGCGAAGCGTTGATGACGAGCGCCCCGAACGTATAGCCCTCTCCCGCCAGCGCGTCCGCGAGGGCGGCGAAATCCTGGCCGCCGCGTGACGTCAGCGACCCATAGACGTTCTCCAAGACGATGGCGCGCGGCGCCCGTCCTTCCCGGCCCAGCTGCCGCATCAGCCGCCAGAACGCCCAGAACGTCCCCGAGCGCGTCGGCGTATTGTCGCCTTCGGTCCCCAAGCCCCGGTATCCGCCCGCCAGCGAGAGATCCTGACAGGGGAAGGACGCCCAGGCGAGATCGGCCCTCGGCCCCGGCAGATCCTTTGTGGTCAGCGTCGCTACGTCGGAACCGTAGACATGTCCGGCCCCCCAGTTCGCCTCGTAGGTTTTTACCTTCATCGCGTCGAAGTCGTTGGCGAACACGCAATTCCACGATTCCCCAAGCCCGGCGCGCGCCATGCCGCCACCCGCAAAGAATTCATAGAATGTGAACGGGCGCATTTGAGGTCCGAGTCTCCGCTCAAAACCTAGGACATGGCGCGGGCTTAAGAAAGCGCCATCTTGACGGGCGCGGCGACCCCCGGCAAACCGCTCGTCATGAGTTTCGCCTTTCCCGTCCTCGTGTGCGACATCGGCGGCACCAACGCGCGGTTCGCGTTGAAGCGGACGCCCGAGGCGGCGCTCTCGAAGTCGGTCCATGTGCGCACCGGCGACTATCCCGGCCTGGCGCAAGCCATCGCCGCCGTGCGGTCGAAACTGGCCGCCGCGCCGGCCTCCGTCATCGCCTGCGGCGCCGGACCGATCGTCGAGGGCAAATTGAAACTCTCGAACGCCGACTGGCACATCGACGGCCACGAAGTCGCCGCCAAACTGGGCCTGAAGGGCGGCTTGCTGCTCAACGATTTCGAGGCGCAGGCGCTTTCGCTGCCCGTCATTCCGGAAGAATGGACGCGCGCCATCGGACCGGGGCGCTTCGGCGCATCGGGGCCGAAGGTCATTCTTGGCCCCGGAACGGGGCTCGGCGTCGCTGCGCTAATCGAGGCGTCGGGCAAACATACCCCCGTGCCTTCCGAATTCTGCCACATGAGCTGCGGCCCGGCGTCGGACGCGGAGCTGGCGATCTGGCCGCATCTGGAGCGCGCCCACGGACGCGTCACCACCGAGAGCGTGATCTGCGGGGCGGGTTTGGCGCGCATCCATCGTGCGCGGCTGCTTGCGCAGGGTCAGGCCGCCCCGGCGCTCGATCCTGCGCAAGTGACCGACGCCGCGCTCGCCGACCCCGCCGGGCCGGCGGGCGATTCGGTTCGCTTCTACTGGCGCCTTGTCGCCCGGCTGGCGGGGGACGCGGCCATCGCGTTTGTCGCGCGCGGCGGCGTCACGCTCTCTGGCGGCGTTTTGCCGCGTCTGCTGGCTCTGCTCGACGAGGCGGAGTTCCGCGCGCATTTCGAGGACAAGGCTCCGGTCGAGGACCTCGCCCGAGCGATCCCGACGCGCATCGTCATCCAGGCCGACGCCGTTCTCGTCGGCATGGCCGCCATCGCCGCACAGCCGCAGACCTACGCCATCGACTACGAGGAACGCGCATGGACGTGACGCCGTCAATTCGCCGCTTTTTTCAGGTGACTGCCGGAAAACGCAACGCGCGCCGCAGGGGCGGGCAGGGAACCGCGATGGTCAAGTCTTTGCTCTACGGCGTTTTGCTTCTGGCCGCCGGTCCCGCCTTCGCCGCGCAGGATTGCGGGTCCGACTTGCAGTCCCTTGCGGGGCGTCGCGAGGCCGCCTTGAAAAACATCAACACGCTCGTCGCCTCCTCGCATGGCAAGAAGCTCGACCCGGAAGCGTTTTGCGCCCGTTCGGCCCCCCTTACGTCCGCCGAGGACGCGATGCTGGCCTACATGGTCAAGAACAAGGACTGGTGCCAAATTCCCGACGACGCCATCGCCCAGCTTCGCGCCTCGCACGCCAAGAGCGCGACTTTCGGCGGCAAGGCCTGCACCGTCGCCGCGCAAATCCGTAAAATGAAGTCGCAAGCCGCCCAGGCCGCCCAGGCGGGCGGCGCCCCCGGAGGCATCGGCGGTCCGCCTCCTGCCCAGCCCCTGCCGACCGGGCCGCTGTGACGCCTCCTGCGGCGATTTTGCCGGACGCCAGACCCGCCAGCCTCGTGCTGCGGCTGGCGCCGCCCGCCGCGCTGCCGTTCGTGCAACTCGCGCGCTGGGACCGGCCCATCGGCTGGGAGTTGTTGCTCGCCCCATGCTGGTGGGCCGACGCGCTGTCCGGCATCGCCGCCCACGCGGGGCCGTCCCCCTCTCGGCTGGCGCTGTTTCTCGTCGGGGCCATCGCTATGCGCGGGGCGGGGTGCACCTACAACGACATCCTCGACCGCGACATAGACAGGGGCGTGGAGCGCACGCGCGGTCGCCCGCTGCCTTCGGGCCGGATCTCGACTTTCGCCGCGGCGGCCTGGATGGTCGCACAGTCGCTGGTCGGCCTGGCCGTTCTGTTGTGCTTCAACCCCTTCACCATCGCGGTCGGCGTCGCCTCCCTGGGAATCGTGGCCATCTATCCGCTGATGAAGCGCGTGACCTCATGGCCTCAGGCTGTACTCGGGCTGGCGTTCTCATGGGGCGCGCTGGTCGGCTGGACCGCGCGTTTCGGCGCGCTCGCCTGGCCCGCGTTCGCGCTCTACGCCGCCGCGATCTGCTGGACCATTGGCTACGATACGATCTACGCGCAGCAGGACTCGCGTGACGACGCGATCATCGGCGTGCGTTCGACTGCGCGATTGTTCGGCGCCCACGCGCGGGCAGGCGTGGGGGCGTTCTATGCGCTCACCGCCGCTTTGACGCAGGCCGCTATCGTGGGCGCGGGCGGCGGAGTCTACGCCGAACTCGGCTGGCTCGCTTTCGTAGCACATCTGGCCTGGCAGGTGTGCCGCATCGACGGCGCGAGCCCGCACACCGCGCTCAACCTGTTTCGCTCCAATCGCGACGCGGCGCTGCTTCTGTTCGCGGGCCTCGCGGAGCAGGCGCTCTCGGGCTGAGCTTGGAGGGGCGGACCCCCACCCTAACCCTCCCCCATAAAGGGGGAGAGAATGTCCCGGCGGCTGCGCTCGACCGCGACCAGCCCCTACGGCGCCATGCGCTGAAACTCCGGGCGCCTGTCGATGAATTGATGCTTGAGCGCGCCCAGCACATGCAGCGCCACCAGCGCGTAAAGCGCATAACCCGCCGCCGTATGCGCGACGCCGAACAGATCGTGCCACCCGTCCTTCCGGTCCTCAGGCTGGCTCACGAGCCAGCCGATGCGCGGAAAGTCGAACAGGCCGAACCAGCGCAGCGGATGCGACGGCGCCGCCTTCCAGGCCGAATCATGCGCCCAGCCGGTCAGCGGCAGGGCGAAGATCAACGCGTAGAGCAGGGCGTGTGCGGTATGCGCCGCCGCGCGCTCCCAGCGTGAATAGTCGAGGGGTAGGGGCGGCGGCGCGTGGGAAAGCCGCCATGACAGTCTCAGGATGGCGAGGCCCAGCACGGTGAGGCCCAGGGATTTGTGCGTGTCGATGATCGGCCGCACCCAATCCTCGGGCGCGTGATCGACGTAAAGAACCAGACCGACGTTGACGACCATCAACGCGGCCACAATCCAGTGCAACCATATGGCTGGACGCGAATACCTCTGCGCACCCGTCATTCGCGAAAGCTCCTCATGATTTTGCCTACCCCTCTCGAAGCCGCTTTCCGCCTCAACTCGCCGCGCCTGTCCCCCCGCCGCGCCGCGCCCTTCGGCGTCGGCGTTTTCGCACTGGCGGCGATCTTCTGGATCGTCGCCATTGTCGCGGCGTTCCGGGGCGAGGGGTTGTTGGCGTTTGCGGTCGGCGTGGCGTCGATCGTGTATGACTTTACGCAATTATCCTTCGTCGCGGTTCAGGCGCGCAAGCTTTTTAGAGCCGCACCCGCGTCCGCCTTGGCGCCGGCCCTGACGTTGACCGTGATCGTCGCCACTTATGACGAGGCCCGCGCGCTGCCCGCCACACTCGACGCGCTGCTCGCGCAGACCTATCCCGCCCGTCAGATCCTGATCGCCGACGACGGCTCGCAGGACGCGACCGCCGACGTGCTGGCCACCCGTTACGGATTGACGACGCCGCGCCTCGGCGAAGTCGCATCCTGCGGCTCGGTGCATTGGCTGCGGCTTCCCCATCGCGGCAAGGCGCGCACGCTCAACGCCGCGCTGGAGCGCGTGACCGGCGAAATCATGTTGACGGTGGACGCCGACACGCTGCTGGCCCCCGACGCGCTGGCCCAAATCGCCCGCGCCTTCGCCGACCCGTTGTTGATCGTGGGCGGCGGCGTGCTGGAGCCGCGCTGTCGGGGCGGGGCGGTCGGCGCGGTGCTTCAGACTTTCCAGCGCTATGAATACGTGCGCAATTTTCTTGGCCGTTTCGCCTGGTCGCAACTCGATTGCCTGCTGCTGATTTCCGGCGCCTTCGCAGCGTTCCGCACCGCCGCCGTGCGCGACGTCGGCGGGTTCGATCCCCAAAGTCTCGTGGAGGATTACGAGCTTATACACCGCCTGCATCGCACAGCGCGGGACGCTGGACGTTCCGCCAAAGTGAAGATCGTCGGCGCCGCCTTCGCCACCACCGACGCGCCCGCGAACGTCCCCGCCTTCCTGCGCCAGCGCCGCCGCTGGTTTGCCGGGTTCCTGCAAACCCAATACTGGAACCGCGACATGATAGGCTCGCCGCGCTACGGCGCGCTCGGTCTAGCGATGCTGCCGGTCAAATGCCTCGACGCCGCGCAGCCGTTTTATGGGCTGGCGGGGTTCGTGCTGCTGGTCGGTTTTTTGGCGACCGGGCGCTGGGAGGCTTTGGCGCCGGCGACCGGGGCGACGGTCGTCAAGATCGTCATCGATCTGGCCAACATGGCCTATGGGCTGGAGGCGCACCGGCGCTGGACGGGCGGACGGGCGCCGCGCCGCCTCGGGCTCGGGCTGCTCTGCGTGCTGGTCGAGCCGTTCACTTTCCAGCCTCTCCGCTATCTGGGCGCGGTGCGGGGTTGGGCGTCTCTGCTCGCGGGCGATCTTCGCTGGGGCCGGACGTCGCGTCTGGCCGCCGAGCCGACGCCGGAATGAGTTCAGCGCCGGCGGCGCAAGAAATGCTCGACGCCTTGTTTGTAGACCTTGTCGCCGACGGCGCGGTTATGGTCGCGGCCGGGAATGTCGAGCGCCTCGCCGTCGGGCAGAAGCGCGGCCAACGCATGCGCGTCGCCCGCCACCGGGTCCGCCGTGCCGACCGCGACCA
>JAYVYJ010000161.1:0-21274 GCA_043784465.1 Hyphomicrobiales bacterium | reverse complement strand
CCCCAGTCCTCCGGAAGGCGCCCTGGGCGACCGCCGCAATCTGTTTGAAATCGTTCTAAAGTGACGTTCGCCGGGATGCGCGCGATGGCGCGGCCGGTCGAGCGGGTTTAGGTCGGGGCCATGTTCAAGGAGGCCGCCCCGTTGTCCGCCGACGCCGTCGCCGTCCCACGATTCGAGTGGCGAAGATTCGCGCTCGTCGCCGGGCCCGGGATCGTGGTGATGCTCGCCGACACGGATGCGGGCAGCCTCATCACGGCCGCGCAGAGCGGCGCGCAATGGGGCTACCGGCTCATCGGGTTGCAACTGGCGCTCGCACCTATCCTTTATCTGGTGCAGGAGCTGACGGTGCGGCTCGGAATCGTCAGCGGCAAGGGTCATGCGCAGATGATCCGCGAACAGTTTGGACCGTTCTGGGCGTGGGTTTCCGTGGGCACGCTGGTGCTCTCGTGCGTCGGCGCGTTGCTTACGGAGTTTTCCGGCCTCGCAGGCGTCGGCTCGCTGATCGGCGTGCCGCAGCCTGTCACGGTCGCGATGGTGGTCGCGCTGCTGCTCGCGATGGCGGCGACGCATCGCTATCTGACGGTGGAGCGCATCGCGATCGCGGTCGGGCTGTTCGAACTCGTGTTTCTGCTGGTGGCTTATCTCGCCCACCCCGACGCGAGCGAACTTTTCACCGGCGCCGTGTCGATCCCGATCACGGACAGCAAGTATCTTTATCTCGCCTCGGCCAACATTGGCGCGGTCATTATGCCGTGGATGGTGTTTTTCCAGCAGGCTTCCGTCGTCGAGCGCGGCCTCACCCGCGCCGACCTGCCCGCCGCACGGCTCGACACGGCTTTTGGCGCCGTCCTCACGCAGTGCGTCATGGCCGCCGCGCTGATCGCGACCGCCGCGACCCTAGGCCATGGCGGCCCCAACCAGAGTCTCGACACCGTGCAGCAGATCGCCGAAGCGATCACGCCCTATCTCGGCCAGTTCGGCGGCAAGTTGCTGTTCGGACTCGGCATGGCGGGGGCCTCGCTGGTGGCCGCCATCGTGGTGACCTTGACGGCCGCGCGCGCGGTCGCCGAGGCGCTCGGCGCGCCCAACCGGCTCGACCACAAGGTGCGCGACGCCAAATGGTTCTACGGGGCCTATGCGGCGGCGCTGATATCCGGCGGCGCCATCGTGGCGAGCGGGGCCAATCTGGTGACGCTCAGCGTCGCGGTGCAGGTGATGAACGCGCTGCTGCTGCCTATCGTCGTCGGCTTTCTGTTCCTGCTCGCGCGCCGGCTGCCGGAGCCTTATCGCCTGAAGGGCGCCTATGGATTCGTCGCGACGGCGCTGACGGCGATGACCGTCGCCTTCGGCGTATTTTCGGGTCTCACGGGTCTTTTCAACTGAGCTTGGACATGACGCGCCCGCGCTCTACGGTAGAGCGCATGAATCGCCGGGGCGCCCCATGAAACCTTCCTCCCGCCTCCTCGCCCACGCAGCGGCGTGGGGGAGACCCAGCGGCGGGGGCCCGCTGACGGTGAGCTTCGTCGGCCAGAAGGGCGGCGTCGGCAAAAGCACGCTGGCCCGCCTGTTCGCGGTGGGCGCCGCCTATCGCGGCCTCAAACCGTTGCTGGCGGACTTCGACCTCGAACAGCTCACCTGCGTCGAGTGGAACGCGATCAGGTTGCAGAACGCCGTCGAACCCGATCTCGACGTGCGCGCCTTCAAGAGCCTGAAGAAGCTGCGAAAGCGCGAGGACCGCGCCGGGGTCGTCGTGGTCGACACGCGCGGCCTCGCCGACGAACTCACTCAGGAGATCGCCGAGGAGAGCGACGTCGCCTTCCTGCCGACCGGCCCGTCGGGCGACGATCTGCGCCCGACATTGGCGCTGGCCCGAAAACTCGCCAAACAGGGCGCGGAGGGGCGCGTGGTGCTGGTGCTGGCGCGCGTCGGGCGCTCGGACGTGCAGGTGCAGAAGGCGGTCGAGACCATCGAGGAGTCCGGCTTTGAACTGCTGAAAGAGCACTGGCCGCAGCGCGACGGGTTTCAGATCGACCTCGACGCCGGGCGCGCGGGGCGCGAGGCGCGCAATCCCCATCTGCGCGAAGCGGCCGAGCGCATGGAGAGCGCGTTATTCTCACGCGTAGAGCGCGCCAAGCCGCGCGCGTGACCGCGCGCTTACGCCGAGCCTGACGCCGCCCCGAAACGGTGTAACGAAGCGCCGTGCGCCTTCAACCAGACTTCGGCGCGTTCGACATCGGGGCTGAGGCGCCGCGCCAGCGCCCAGAACAGCGGCGAATGGTTCATGTGGCTGAGATGCGCAACCTCGTGGGCCGCTAGATAGTCGAGCACATAGGGCGGCGCGAGGATCAGGCGCCACGAGAAATTGAGCGCGCCCGTCGAGGAGCACGAGCCCCAGCGGCTCGTCGTGTCGCGCAGGCTGAGGCGGCGCGGTTTGAGTTGGAGCGCGCCCGCGTGGCGTGCGACGGCGGCCTCCAGATCGCGCCGCGCTTCGCGCTTGAGATAGTCGGCGACCCGGCGCGGCGCGTGCGGCGCGTCGCCCGCGACGCAGAGATACGGCCCCTCAGGCTCCGTCCAGACGACGCCGCGCGCGCCGGGGCGATGGATGATGAGATGATCGACGCCGCGCAAGGGGGCGATCTCGCCCGGCGCGAACGCGACGGGTTGCGGCAGGCGGGCGAGGCGGGCGCCGATCCAGGCGGCGTGGCGCTGAGCGAACTCCCGCGCGCCCTTGAGCGAGGCGCGCGCGGGCATGGTCAACAGCACGTCGCGCGAGGCCGCGCGCACCCGCAGCGTGTAGCGGCGCGAGGTGGGCAGGCGGCGCAGCGCGATGCGATAGACTTCGCCGTCATGGGCGATTTCGATCTCCGATGTCAGGCGGCGGTCGAACAAGGACAGCATGCCTTCAGTAAAGCGCGCCCACGCCCGATTCGCCAGCGCTTCAGCCAAGGCGCAGCTCCGGCGCCGGAGCGGGCTTGAGGAGGCGCGGCAGGCCGGCGGTCACCAGAACCACGGCGTCGCAGACGGCGGCGAGCGCCTGATTGGCGCGGCCCTGACCGTCGCGGAATTGGCGACCCAGCGGAGTCTGCGGCACTACGCCCTGCCCCACCTCGTTGGAGACGAAGATCGTCGGGCCAGCGAGGCGCGGCGCGAGCCCCGCCAGCCCCGCCGTCGCCGCCTCCATGTCCTCGCCGGAAAGCAGCAGGTTGCTGAGCCACAGCGTCAAGCAATCGACCACGACCGCCCTCCCCGGCCCCGCCGTCTCGCGCAGCGCTTCGGCCAGCGCCGTCGGGGCCTCCCGCGTCGTCCAGCCCGCGCCGCGCTCTTGCCTGTGGCGGGCGATGCGCTCAGCCATTTCGTCGTCGAACGCCTGCGCGGTCGCGATCATCACCCGCTGCGGCGACGCCGCCTCGGCCAGCGCCAGCGCGTAGCGGGTCTTGCCGGAGCGCGCGCCGCCCAGCACTAGCACGGTGCGCGCGGGGATCACTTGGCGCGGGAGGGCAGCTTGTCGGCCAAACCGTCGTCGACGCCGTTGGCCTCGGCGATATAGGTCGCCAGCATCGGCACGAAATCGGCGTCGCCGCCCGCGCCGTGGGCGAGCGCGAATGCGTTCTTGACTGCGTCCGATACGCCCCCCGCGATTCCCGCCGAATTGGCCATCGAGGCCAGATAGCGCAGGTCCTTGTAGGCGTTGGCGATGGAGAACTTGTGAGCGTCGGGGTTCCCGTCCAGCGTCCATTGCGAGAACGTCTGGTAGAAGCCGCAATCCATGCGGCCGCCCCGGATCACGCTGTCGAAACGCTCCGGCGCAATCCCGACCTTGCGCGCCATCGTCAGCGCCTCGGCGAATATCGCGGCGTAGCCGAGCGACACGAAATTATTGAGCAGCTTCATGCGGTGGCCGTCGCCGGGGCCGCCGATATGGACGACCTTGCCCGCAATGGCGTCCAGCAGCGGCTTGACCCGCGCGAAGGTTTCCTCGCTGGCGCCGACCATCGTGTCGAGCTTGCCTTCCCACGCTTCCTTCGGAGTGCGCGACAGCGGCGCGTCCACGAGGTCGATCCCTACGGCTTTCAGTTCCTCAACCAGCGCGGCTGTGGAGACGGGGTCGCTCGTCGAACAATCGACGATCACTGAACCCGGCTTCAGCCCCGCCTTCAGACCGTCCGGCCCGCGCACGATGGCCTCGACCTCGGGCGAGCCGGTCACGCAGAGGAAAACGACGCTCGCGCGCGCCCCGACCTCGCGGGCGTTGGCCGCTTCGACCGCGCCGCGCGTCACGAGGTCGTCGATCGGTTTGCGGTTGCGCCGGCCCGCGACCGTGAGGGGCCAGCCTTTCTCGACGATGTTCTTGGCCATGCCGTGGCCCATCAGGCCCAGACCGATAAATCCGACAGTTTCCCTGGTCATGCAAGTCTCCTAGCCCCTTCCTATCGACTCCCGCGCGCGGACAGTCCAGTTTTACCGCGAATGACAAGGGAGGGACCATGACCGCCGCCGTGACGCTTGCCGAACTCAAAGACCTTGTCGGGCGCGAGGTCGGCCTTTCCCGCTGGTTCCTGATCGACCAGAAGCGCATCGACGCATTCGCCGACGCGACGGAGGACTGGCAATTCATCCATATCGACCCGGAGGCCGCCAAGGCCACGCCGTTCGGCGCGACGATCGCCCACGGCTTCCTGACGCTGTCGATGCTGTCGGCGCTCGCCTATGACGCGCTTCCCAAGGTTGCGGGGGTGGCGATGGGGGTCAATTACGGGTTTGAGAAAGTGCGCTTCGTCGCGCCGGTGCGGGCGGGGCGCCGGATACGCGGGCGGTTCCGGCTGGAGGCGTTGACGCCGCGCTCTGGGCGAGAGTGGCGAAGCCGCAAGGCGGTGACGGTCGAGATCGAGGGCGAGGACAAGCCGGCGCTGGTGGCGGAATGGCTGTCGCTCTACGTGATGGCGGAGTGAAGTCGTCGGGACAGACCGCAACCCCAGGATGTGATGGTTTTGAGAGGTCGCTGGTGTGCGTCCGCAAAAGCTGGGAGGGGGGCGCACCATCACTCGTCGCCGCGAGTGATTCGGCATATGGATGGCGGGGCCGCAGAGCCAACTTGAAAAAACGGGAGGATACATGCGCGGATTGACGACGCTCGCTCTGGCGAGCCTGCTGGCGACAAGCGCCCACGCCGCCGAAATCGTGGCCGAAGATCGCTTGATCCCCTCGACGACGCCGGGCGTCGAATTGTTCGTGCGCAACAAGCATCTGGCCGGGGCCCCGGCGGGGCGGCCCGACCGCACGCTGCTGTTCGTTCACGGAGCCACCTACCCAGCCGAGACCAGCTTCGACCTGCCCATCGAAGGCGTCTCAATGATGGACCTGTTCGCGCAGGCGGGCTTCGACGTGTTTCTGGTCGACGTGCGCGGCTATGGCCGCTCGACCCGGCCGCCCGAGATGGACAAGCCCGCCGCCGAAAACCCACCTGTCGCCAGTTCGGACGAGGCGGGGTCCGATCTGGGGTCGGCCGTCGATTATGTGCTGAAGCTGCGCGACCTGCCACGGCTGGACCTGATGGGCTGGTCGTGGGGAACGTCCCTCGCGGGGCGCTATGCGGCGGGGCACAACGGGAAAATCGAGCGGCTCGTGCTGTTCGCCCCCGCCTGGACGTTCCAGCCGACGACGGAGCCGCCCAAAGACGCGCTGCCCGCCTATCGTCTGGTCGACAAGGAGGGCGCGCACAAACGCTGGCTGAACGGCGTCGCCGAGGACCAGCGCGCGTCGCTGATCCCGACGGGAGTGTTCGACGCGTGGTGGAACGCCACGCTCGCCACCGATCCTGTGGGTTCGCGCATGGACCCGCCCAAGCTGCGTGCGCCCAATGGCGTGTTCGCCGAGTTCACGCAATTCTGGCGCGCAGGAAAACCGTTCTACGATCCCGCCGACATCCGCGTTCCCACGCTGCTGATCCACGCCGAATGGGATGCGGACCTGCCCAGCTACATGGCGCAGGCCGTGTTCGCGCACCTGACGAACGCACCCTACAAGCGGCTCGTCGAACTTGGGCAAGGAACCCATTCGGTCATTCTGGAAAAGAACCGCAAGCAGTTCTTCAACGAGATAAGGACATTTCTGACCGAGAGCGCGCCGACCGCGCTCAACTGAAAACGCGCTGCCGGCGATGCAGGCGGGAGCGGCGGGGTCGACCAAACGCCCCGCCCGTCTGCAAGCCGACAGATAAAAACGCCAGACCTTGAGGTCTGGCGTTCAATGCAGCGGCTGCGCGCCGCAGGCGCTCTTTTCGTGGGCGCGCAAGCCTCAGTAGTTGCAATAGTTGCCGGTCACGACGCCAAGCAGCGGCACACAGCCCGGAGAGCCGTAATAGCCCCCGCCATAGCCGTCTCCGTCGTACGTGCGGCCATATCCGCCGCCGTAATAAGGCGCGCTATAGGTTCCGCCGCCGCCGTAATAGCGCCGGCCATATCCGCCGCCGTAGTGGCGACCGTAATAACCGCCCGCGCGGTACCCCCCGCCATGATGCATGCCGCCGCGATAGCCGCCGCCCTGATGCATTCCGCCGTGATTGCCGCGATGGTTGCCGCCGCCGCGATAGCCGTAGCCCTGATGCATTTCAGCGAACGCCGGAGCCATCCCGGCGAGCGCCATACCGCCCGCCAAGAGCGCTACGGCGACCGGTTTTGAAAATATATTGAACATTTCTCCGCCTCCTGCAAACAAACAAAGGAACTACACCCCTAATCTACGTTTGAACTGCGGATTTGTTCCTGAAAAGTGCGTCGCCGCCGGGAATTGGGGGACGACCTGCGGGTTTTAAGCAGAGGGGTAAAGGTTCGTGCGATCGCAATTTCGTCACGACAGAGACGCCGTCAGGGCGGGCGAAGCCAGGTTATCCAGCCTCGTTCCGTTTCCTAACTCTCCATATCCGGCTGACGCTTCGTAGGAAAATCCTGACCGGGGCATCGTGGCGCGGCGGGAAGGTTTCGCTTCGCTTTCCCTAACGAAGCATTGGCGACGTTACGAAATACCGATCACGCCGCAGCGCGCGCCGGGGAGCGCCACAACCCGTCGGGCCCAAGCGCAAAGCCGCCGTCGCGAAACAGGTTTCGCGCGGGACCGTTGCGCGGCGTTTCGACATAGCGCCCCACGAGGTCGCCTTGCGCGGCGACGACGCCCGCCAGCAGCCGCTGCTCGACGCCGAGCCCGATGACGCGGCAGCTTAGCGCGAATCCGACGATCTCGCCGCCCTGCACCACCGCGGCGCCGACGAGGCCGTGGTCGGCCAGCCGGTCCTTCACCCGCAGGGCGTAGACATCCGCCTGTGCGAGTTCGCCGATCGAAAATTTGGCGCCGGTCGTGTTGAACTGCGTGGTGCGCGCGAACAATTCCGCCACGCGCGGCCCGTCAGCCTCGCGTGCGCAGACCACGTCGCAGACGATGTCCAGCGAGGCGCGGAAAGCGGTCTCGTCGGAGGCTTGGGCGCGCAGGCGCTCACGGGAAATCCGGGCGTTCACCAGGCCTGTGCGTGCGGCGGCCTCGGCGGTCGCGCGCGGGCGTTGCAGGCGGGGGTCTTCGAGCAGACGGCGGCGCAGGGAATAGAGGTCTTCGCCCCAGACTTCGACCTCGGGCAGTTCCACGCGCACCTGTTCGCGCTCATGGGCCGAATCGTCGATGAACAGCAGCGCGGAGGGAGCGAAGCCGATTTGCGCCGCAATTTCTCGCAGGGCTGTGGTCTTGTCGCCCCAACCGATGCGCCAGGTCACGAAATCGTCGGGGGTCAGGAGGCGCTCTCGCGGGTAATGATCGGGCCACCGCCACAACTGGCGCACCAAAGCTTCGTCGTTGCGGCTGGCGGCGGCGAGCAGGATGCCCCGGCTCTGCAGCGTCTTGAGCGCCTCGTGCAGGCCGACGTAGACGCCGATCCACGACGACAGGCTCGATATGTCGGAATTCCAGGCGAAAGGCGCGCCCGTCTCGGCGAGAACGCCCGGCCACAGCACGCCGTCCAGGTCCACCACCACGAGCTTCTTGGCGTCGAGACCGAGGATGCTGGTCAGCGCGTCGAGATGGGCGCGCGCGACGAGGCGCTCGCGCCGCGCAGGGTCGCCGCCGACGAGGGCGGCCAGAACAGTCGGTTCGGGCGCTGCGTGATGGACGGCGGCCTTTTCGCTCTCCGGTCGTTGCAGCAGCCAGCCGGGCGAGCCCAGATGCGTGAAGGACAGCAGACCGTCGTCCACCAATGCGCCCAGGCCCTCGCGGGCGAGCGCATGGGCGACGTCGACGAGGTGGACGTCGGAAAATTCCTCGACGAGGTCGGAGAGCGCGAGATTGGCGGCGCGGATACGATTGCGATGGCCGCCCGCGCCGCGCTCGGCGAGGCCGAGGGGCTGAACGGTGGGCTCGGGCAGATTGTCGATGAGAATGGGCGCCGGAGCGCGGGCGCGCAGGGCCGCGAGGAGGCGGCGGATGTCGGCGAGATAGTCGGCCGGGCGCCCCTCGAAGATCGCGCCGCGCGCGCGAGACGCCCCCACCACGATGGCGTCGAAACGGCGCTCGGCGACCAGTTCCAGGTCCTCGGGGAACGTGGCGACCACATGAAGATCGAGGCCGCGCGCGCGCGCCTCCAGCCGCAGGCGTTCGGCTTCCATCTGCATGTCGCAATCGCCGAACAGGGCGACGTCGAGGCGGCGGCCCGCCGGCGCGAGGCTTTGCAGGCTGCGGGTCTCGTGAGCGGCCCAGTAATCCCTTGCGCCTTCCCGAACGCTTGCGCGGTGGCGATCCAGCACGGCGGCGGGATCGCGGGCGCCGTTGTCGCCCAGCACGCGCGCGAAAGCGGCAGTCTCGGCGGCGGGGTCGGCCTCGGTGAGGAAACCGCGCTCCATCAGGGCGGCGACGGCCCCCGCCAAAGTGCGGGCGGACTCGCCGAATTCGACGGCGAGGGCGGGCATGTCGTCGGGCATTTTGCGGGGGGCGGCGAAGGCTTCGAACAGGGCGACAGCGCGCTCGTCGAGCGCCAGCCGCATCTGCGAAAGCGCGTGGACGAGCAGGACGCGTCCCGGCGCGAGGGGGAGAACATGGGCGTAGGCGGAGCGGCGCAGATGCATCCGCGCTTTGCTAAGCGGCCGATCCGGCGCGGAGCTTGCGGCGTAAATCTCCCATGGCCAAGCGCGTCGAGAAAGCTCAGCTGCCCACAAAACTCTGCGCCACCTGCGGACGCCCGTTCGCTTGGCGCAAGAAATGGGCGCGCGACTGGGAGAACGTCAAATATTGCTCGCGCCGTTGCCAGACCGAGAAAGTTTCGGGCCGCTGATCGGGCTCAACACGGCCCCCAGCAGCTTGGCCCAGCGCGAGGCCTCGTAGACCGGCGAGACGTGACCGCAGGCGGTGAGAAATAGCGGCGTGTCTTCGCTGGGAGATGGCGCGGACGGGCGGGTGGCGCAGACGCTGGCTTCGGCGAACGCGGCGGCGGAGGCGATGTCGTGGTACGGCAGGATCATGCTCATGGCCTTGGCCCTCGATGCGGGGCGTCTCCCCCAAGAGATAGTCGCGGCGCGTCAGGGACAGGTTCAAACGAACGTTAGAATTTTAGCTTTGCGGAGGAATGCGCAGCGCCGGGCCAAACAGCGGTTCGTAGGGTTCGCCCATTATGTTGCCCCAAATATCCCGCAGGGGGCGCGGGGGACGCGAAGTCCCCCGCCGGGCGCCGCTCAGCGAAGTTCTCAAGGGGCGCCCTTCGTTCTCCCTGACGTCCGGAAATGTTTTGGGCTTATGGGTTAGGTCGGAGGAGCATGTTGCGCCTCTGTCGAACGTCGCGGCGCAGGAGCAGACCATCAATTTTTCCGTCTGGCTCGCCTTCGCCGCCGGATCCTTTGTCATGGGAACATTCCCGGTCCCGACGTGACGGCCATCGTCGGCTATGCGCTGGGCTCGGGACGGCGCACGGCGCTGGCCTCGGTGGCGGGCATCGCGCCGGGCGATGGCGTGGCGATGATCTCGTCGCTGACGGGCGCGGGGGTGCTGCTGGCGGCGTCCGCGCTGGCGTTCGGCCTGTTGAAGGCGGCAGGGGGCGCTGTATCTGGTTGGGATGGGGATACACGCGCTGTTCAAGGCGGAACGGGGCGGGCTCGCCGCCGCCAACCGAAGCGCGGCTTCGCCGCGCGCGGCGTTCCTTGGCAATTTCGGCGTCGGGGCGCTGCATCTCAAGACAATCGTGTTTACGTCGCCTTCGTCCCGCAATTCATCGACGCGCACGAAAATTACGCGGCGCAGGCGGCGCTGTTGACGGCGACATTCTGCGGCGTCGTGGCCGCGTCCGATACGGCGTGGGCGTTGGCGGCCTCCTTCGCGCGGGCATTTTTCTTGCTGCCTTGCGCCGCGCTGTGGTCGAAACGGGCGAGCGGGGCGACGCCGATCGCGGCGGGCGTGGCCACGGCGGCGGCGCGGCGCTAGAAGCGGAGGCATGAATTTGCGCCCGATTCGCATTTTGGGGATTGATCCGGGCCTCAGCGCCACCGGCTGGGGGGTCGTGGAGGCTGCGGGCTCACGGCTGCGGTTTCTCGCCTGCGGGGCCATTGCGAGCAGCCCCGATATGACGCTGGCGCGCCGGCTTGCCTTCATTCATCGCGAATTGACCGACCTCATCGGCCAGCATGCGCCCGACGAAGGGGCGGTCGAGGAGACCTTCGTCAATCGCGATCCGCGCTCGGCGCTGAAGCTTGGGCAGGCGCGCGGAGCGGCGCTGGCGGCGCTGGCGCTCAGCGGCCTGGAGGTCAGCGAATACGCCGCCAATCTGGTAAAGAAAACCGTGGTGGGGGTCGGCCATGCGGAGAAGAGGCAGGTGGCGGCTATGGTGAAGATGCTGCTGCCCACGGCGGAGGCGAAAACCGCCGACGCGGCGGACGCGCTCGCCGTCGCGATCTGCCACGCGCAGCACAGGCAGGCGCGGTTGCGGGGCGCGGCGTGATCGGCAAACTTCGCGGGCTGGTCGAGGCCATCGACCAAGACGGGCTGATCGTCGACGTCGGCGGGGTGGGCTATGTGGTGTCGGCTTCCGCACGCACGCTACGCGCCCTGCCCCGATCCGGCGAAACCGTGACGCTGCATGTCGAGACGCAGGTTCGGGAAGATTCGATCCGGCTGTTCGGGTTTCTGACGCTCGCCGAGCGCGACTGGTTCCGGCTGTTGCAGAGCGTGCAGGGGGTGGGCGCCAAAGTGGCGCTGGGGATTTTGGGCGCCCTGCCCGGCGACGCGCTCAGCGCGGCCATCGCGCGGCAGGACAGGGCGACGATGGCGCGGGCGCCGGGGGTCGGACCCAAGCTCGCCGCTCGCCTCGTGCTGGAATTGAAGGACAAGGCGCCTGCGGGCCTGCCCTCCGACATCGGGCTGCCCGAAACGGACGCGCTGCCCAAGGTCGCCGAGGACGCGGTGCTGGCGCTGACGGGGCTGGGCTACGCGCGCGCGCAAGCCGCGATGGCGGTGGCGAAGGCTCAAGGTGCGCTGGGGCCGGAGGCGGCGACGGCGGCGCTGATCCGCGCGGGGCTGAAGGCGCTGGCGCAGTGACCCCGGCGAGGCCACGCGGGTTCTTCCTGCCCGTTCTGGGAATAGTCGCGCTGTTCGCGCTGCTGGGACCGGCGGTCGGCGGCGCGGTGTTCATTCCCGTCGCGCTGATGGGAGAAGCCGGGGCCGATTCCGCGCCGCATATCGGTTGGATCGCGGGGCTGATCGGCCACGCCTTTGCGCTCATCCCCGCTTATTTCGTGGGCGTCTGGCCCGCCGCGTTCGCGGGGTTGGTCTACGCGCTCTATGACGCCTGGGCGCCGGCCTATGCGCCGCGCGCGTTGGGCGCGGCCCTGATCGGAGCGGGGGTGACGCATGGGCTTTATCTGGGCCTGCTGTCGCTGGGCGGGACGATGCAGATCTGGATCGCAAGCGATTTGGGAACCGGCGTCGGCGACGTCGTGCAGGACTGGACGGCGGGCGAATTCGACGTCGGGCTTTATCGCGCGCTGATTTTGAGCGGCGCGGCGGCGGGGCTTTTCTGCGCGTTCGCCGCGTGGCTGCTAGGTTTGAGCGTCAGGCGAACTTGATCGCAGCGACGCCCGCAAGGATCAACAAGGTGGCGGCGGCGCGCGCGTGGCGGAACGGTTCGCCGAGCGCCACAACGCCGATGATGGCGGCGAACAGCACCGACGATTCACGCAAGGCCGCGACCTCGCCGATCCCGGCGCGGGTCATCGCCCAGACGACGAGCGCATAGCCCACGAACGCCGCGAGCCCGCCCGTCGCCGCGCGGCCGGGTTCGCGCAAAAGCTCGCGCGCCACGCTCCGCCCGCGCCAGACGAACAGCAGCGGCGCATAAAACGCCGCCGTTAGCGCATCGGCCCAGGCGTTGTAGGCGAAAGCGTAGGCCATGCCGGAACCCGACAGCCGGGCGCCCTGCCCGTCGATAACGGAATAAAGCGCGATGATCGCGCCGTTGGCCAGCGCCACGCCCAGCGTGGCGGCGTCGATGCGGCCCTGCCGGAAGCCGCTCGCGCCCATGCCGGCTACGCCCGTGACCAGGGTGGCAATGCCCGCCAGCGCGAGCGCGGAGGGGCGCTCGTCCAGAAATGCGGCCGCGAGCGCGGTGGCGATCATCGGGGCCGCGCCGCGCATGAGCGGATAGGCGACAGAGAGATCGGCGGTGCGGTAGAGCCGCCCGACGCCGAGGAAATACACGACATGGGCGAGCGCGGAGGCCAGCACGAACGGCCACGCGGCGGGGGCGGGCAGCGGCGTCGCCACGATGACAGCCACGGCGATGAGGCCGCACCATAGGCAGACGCGCGCGGAGGTCATGAACTTGTCGCCTGCGCTTTTGACCAGCGCGTTCCAGACGGCATGGAGCAGCGCGGCGCCGAGCACGGCTAATAGAATGGGGAGCGTCACGCGGGGACCGTCACAGAATGTTCGTGAAGGGTCTTATCCTGCGAGGGCGCCTTGCGCCACGGGTGGGCGCCTCAAATTGCGGCGCCTTTGCGCTTGCGCGGTTGGCGGAAGCTTTGCATGTTCTTGAGGCCAAGAAACCTTGAGGCCCCATGAACCTGACGCCGCGCGAAAAAGACAAGCTGCTGATCGCCATGGCGGCGATCGTCGCGCGCCGCCGTCTGGAGCGCGGCGTGAAGCTCAATTACCCCGAGGCCATCGCGCTTATCACCGATTTCGTGGTCGAGGGCGCGCGCGACGGGCGCACGGTCTCGGACCTGATGGAGGCCGGGGCGCATGTGGTGGCGGCCGATCAGGTGATGGACGGCATCGCCTCGATGATCCACGACATCCAGGTCGAGGCGACGTTTCCCGACGGCACGAAGCTCGTCACCGTGCACAACCCAATCCGCGGCGCCGACGACAAGCTGGTCCCCGGCGAGACGCTGGCCGAACCCGGCGAGATCGTGATGAACGTAGGCCGCGCTACAATCACGCTCGATGTGGCGAACACCGGCGACCGGCCGATCCAGGTCGGCTCGCATTACCATTTCTTCGAGACCAACCCGGCGCTGCGTTTTGATCGCGCGACGACCAGGGGTTTTCGCCTCGACATCCCCGCAGGGACCGCGACGCGGTTCGAGCCGGGGCAGACGCGCACCGTGCGGCTGGTGGCGATAGCGGGCAAGCGCGAGGCGGTCGGGTTCCGGGGCGAGGTTATGGGGAAGGTGTGATAGACTGATCCCTATCGACAGGAGAGGCGGACATGCCCACCTATAGAACGAAAGTTGGCTCCGATAGTCAGATCACGTTGCCGGGTGCTCTCGTTGAGAGGCTCGGAATACACGAAGGCTCAGAAGTCGAGTTCTTCCTGATGCTGGACGGCGACGTGTTCTTCCACGCGGTCGCCGAAAGGGCCAAGGGCTGGCGAAGCTTGTTCCCAACCGCGCGACGCTCGCCGCGCCTGTCGATCCGAGAGATGGACGAGGGGATGGTCGAAGGAATGGTCGAGGACGATGAGGGCATTCGCTCCGGGGCCGCCGAAGTCCCGGCCCCCGGCAAAGGCCGCTCCGCAGCGGAATGATTGGTCTTGACGCCAATATATGGGTGCGCGCTTTCGCCGCCCACGATCCCGCCCAGTTGGAGCGCGCGGCGCAGCTATCGGATGAGAGCGAGAAGGGCGCGCTTTTCGTCAACGTCGTCGTCCTGGTGGAGTTTGCGTGGACGATGCGGCGCGTGTTCAAGTGGGACGAGAGATGGGTCCGTGTCGCCCTCAATCGCATTGTCCGCCACCCGGCGCTGGTCAACCAACACCGTGACTGCATCGTGGAGGCCATCGCGCTCACCAACCGAAGCGCGGATGGCGTTGCGGACCGTTTGATCGGCGCCCTTAAGCGCGAGGTTGGTTGTGAGACCACGTTGACGTTCGACCGCGACGCCGCCAAAGACCGCGATTTTCGATTGCTGACGACCTGATTGCAACATGCCACCTCTCACGTAGAGTCCGCACCATGACCCGCAACGCCCAGACCTCCCTGCCCCGCGCCGCCTACGCCGACATGTTCGGCCCCACGACAGGCGACCGGATGCGGCTCGCCGACACCGAGTTGTTCATCGAGATCGAGAAGGATTTCACGACCTACGGCGAGGAGGTGAAGTTCGGCGGCGGCAAGGTGATCCGCGACGGCATGGGGCAATCGCAGGTCACCAACGCGCAAGGCGCCGCCGACACCGTCATCACCAACGCCGTCATCGTCGATCACTGGGGGATCGTGAAGGCCGACGTCGCGCTGATCGACGGGCGCATCGCGGCCATCGGCAAGGCGGGCAATCCCGATATTCAACCAGGAGTCGACATCGTCATCGGTCCCGGCACCGAGATCATCGCGGGCGAGGGCAAGATCCTCACGGCGGGCGGGTTCGACACGCATATCCATTTCATTTGCCCGCAGCAGATCGAGGAAGCTCTCATGTCGGGGATCACCTCGATGCTGGGCGGCGGCACCGGCCCGGCGACCGGCACCTTCGCCACCACCTGCACGCCGGGGCCCTGGCATCTGGCGCGCATGATCGAGGCGGCCGACGAGTTCCCCATGAACCTGGGCTTTGCGGGCAAGGGCAACGCCTCGAGGCCCGAGGCTTTGGTTGAAATGGTCAAGGCGGGCGCGTGCGCGCTGAAGCTGCACGAGGATTGGGGCACGACGCCCGCGGCCATCGATTGTTGTCTGTCGGTCGCCGACGATTACGACGTGCAGGTGATGCTGCATTCCGACACGCTCAACGAATCGGGCTTCGTCGAGGACACGATCAAGGCGTTCAAGGGCCGCACCATACACGCCTTCCACACGGAGGGAGCGGGCGGCGGGCATGCGCCCGACATCATCCGCGTCGCCGAACTGCCCAACGTGCTGCCTTCCTCCACCAACCCGACGCGGCCGTTCACGCGCAACACCCTCGACGAACATCTCGACATGCTGATGGTATGCCACCATCTCGATCAATCGATCCCCGAAGACCTCGCCTTCGCCGAAAGCCGCATCCGCAAGGAGACCATCGCCGCCGAGGACATTCTGCACGATTTGGGCGCGCTCTCGATGATGTCGTCCGACAGCCAGGCGATGGGACGCGTGGGCGAGGTCATCATGCGAACGTGGCAGACCGCCGACAAAATGAAGCGCCAGCGCGGCGCGCTGGAAGGCGACGGGCGCGCGGACAACAATCGCGTGAAACGCTACATCGCCAAATATACGATCAACCCGGCCATCGCGCATGGCGTGTCGCGCCACATCGGCTCGGTGGAGAAGGGCAAGCTCGCCGACCTCGTCCTCTGGTCGCCGGCGTTCTTCGGGGTCAAACCCGATCTCATCATCAAGGGCGGCGCCATCGCCGCCGCCGCGATGGGCGATTCCAACGCCTCGATTCCGACGCCCCAGCCCGTGCATTATCGCCCGATGTTCGGCGCGTACGGTCACGCGCGCACGGGGACGTCGTTGACGTTTGTTTCCGCCGCGGCGGTCGCGGGCGGGCTGGCGGGCAAGCTGCGCACGGCCAAGACGATGGTGGCTGTCGAGAACACGCGCGGGGGCATCGGCAAGGCGAGCCTGATCCACAATGGCGCGACGCCCAAGATCACCGTGGACCCGGAGACCTACGCCGTCACCGCCGACGGGGTGCTGCTGACCTGCGCCCCTGCCGACAGCCTGCCGATGGCGCAAAGGTATTTCCTGTTTTGACGCCCACCGAACTTCCGAGGAACCGCCGCGATGTTATCTGACGAGCAACCGCTCGACATGAGCGAGGCGGCCCATGTAGCCTGGGTGCGATCGCGGCGCGATCCCGCGCTGTGGCATTTCGCGGCGATGGCGGCGCTTGCCTACAAGCGCGACAAGCACCGCTTTCTGCCGTGGGTCGTCACTCAGCCGGAACTCGATCGGGCGACTGCCGGCTGGCTGTTTCTGTGGCCGGAAGGTTCGCTGTATCTGCTCGGGACGCCTGACCATTTCGACTTTCTCAACTTCGCGACGAAAGACGACATGACGGCGCTCGCCAAGGCGATTTGCGAACGCAGCCAGAATTTGGGGTTTCAGCGCGACGCCATCGGCCTCGATAAAGATTTCGACGCCGAGAGACTGAAATGCCTCGATCTGGCGACGCGCGGCAAAATGGCGCCGGGAAGAATGTTTCCCGCACGCCTTCTGGCAATGCCGTTCTCACCCGAAGCCAAAGACCTGCCCTATTGCCTCGACGACGGCCTCATCTGCTTGACATAGAGTTGGCCGCGTATCCGCCGGCCGCGCAAGGATTGTGGGACGTCGTTACGACAGGCGCCGCCAAGACCGGCCTGACCAACTTTCAGTGCGAAAAGTCGTCGGCGCGGCCAGGTTGCGCGGGCGGCGGATCGCCGCGACGCAGGCGGCGGGCGGCCTCGCTCTCGCCCGCCGCCTTCGCCGTCAGCAAGGCCGCGCCGGGCGAGGCGGGCCGGGCGGCCAGCGAGACAATGGCGCCGGCCTCCGGCTTGGGCGGCGGCGCTTCCACCACCGGCGCCGCAGCGGGCGCCGGCGCGCCCGGCGCTGGCGGGAGCGACCCTGGGGCGCCCATCTCGCGGCGAATCTGCTCGTTGAGGTCGTCGGCGGCCTTGCTGACGTCGGGCGGCAGGGCCGCAAAATCGGTCTTGGGAGCGCCCTCCGGCTTCAGCGCGGCAAGCGCCTCGGGGTCGAGGAAATGGGCGAGCTTCAAGCCGCCGGCGGACGTGAAGTGGAGGCCGTCGGGCCCGCGCAGCTTGACCTTTTGACCCTCCATATTGGGTCCGAAGGCGTCGAAGGCGCCGTACTGGTCGGCGAAGGCGTCGTAGACGTCGACGAATTTCGCCCCCGCCTTCTCCGCGTTCTCCTTGAACAACTGGTTGAGCGCGACGATTTCGGAATTGACCTTTTCGTTGCGCATCGGCGGCAGGCCCACCCAGACCACGGGCACATGCGCCGCCCTCAACGGCGCGACCACCGCCTGAATGCGCTGGGCGTAGAGCGCCTTCCAACGGTCGGTCAGCGGATCCAGGTAGTCCTTGCCGTCGCGCAAAAGCTGGAGATCGTTGATGCCGAGCATCACGAACACGAAATCGACCTTTGCCGCCTTGCCGTCCTTGCCGGGCGCGACGAGATCGCGCGCGGCCCTGGGCCAGTCGAAATAATCGTCGCGCACCAGCCCCGAGGCGTCGCGGGCGCGGTCGATCACGCCGATTTCGGGCCTGGACTGGAAATCCTGCGCCATGCCGTCGGCGGCCGAAATCGCGAGGCTGTCGCCCAGCACATAGACGAACTGGCTGGCGGCGGGGGGAGGACTCGCGGGCGCGGTGGGGGGCGCGAGCGGGGCGGCGTCGCGCGCGAGGGGGACCGGCTTCTTGACGCGCTTGCGCGGGGCGGCGCTGGGGCGCGGCGACGGAGCGTCGGAGGGTTGCGGCGAGGGCTGCGGCCCGCCGAACAGGTGCGAGAAGAATCCGCCGAGTCCGTTCTCCTCGGCGGCGGCCGGGCTGGCCAGCAAAAGCGCCGCGAGCGCGAGACCCAGCGCCGCCCTCATGGCGCGGCGAGCCGGGCGAGCAGGGCCGGGCTCGCATAGCCGTCGGGCGTCAGGCCCTTCATGAACTGAAAGGCGCGGATCGCCTGTTCGAGTTTGGGCCCCGCCCTGCCGTCAATCTCGCCGATCTCGAAACCCTGGGTCTTCAACGCCGTCTGCACCGTCTTCAGCTCGGGCCGCGTCAGCGCATGCGCTTTGGCGGGCCAGGCCGCCTTGAGCCGCCCCCGCCCCATGATGGCGTCGCCGAGCAGGCCCACCGCCATCACGTAAGCGTTGGAATTGTTGTAGGTCTTGATCACGTCGAAATTATGCGTGACGAGCAGCGCCGGTCCCTGTTCGCCGGCGGGAAAGTAAAGCCGCGCGGCGCCCTCTTTGGGGAAGGCGCCCGCTACGGGTTTGGCGCCCTTGGCGGCGAAGGCGGCGAAGGCGGCCTCGCCGGAAAAATCGGACGCGTCGAACTTGTAGGCGGGGGGCAGCGCGACCTCGACAGCCCAGGGCAGATCCCGGCTCCAGCCCTTTTCTTTGAGGAAATGCGCAATGGAGCCGAGCGCGTCGGGCCTGGACTTCCAGATGTCGCGCTTTCCGTGACCCTCGAAATCCACCGCGTAGAGCAGATAACTGGTCGGCATGAATTGCGGCTGCCCCATCGCGCCCGCCCACGAGCCGCGCATCGCGCCCGGCGCCACGTCGCCCGCTTCGATGATCTGCATCGCCGCGACCAACTCGTCGCGGCCGAGATCGCCCTGATAATGGTTGAACCCGAGCGTCGCCAGCGCGTCGAGCACGTTCTCGCCGCCCGAGAAGGCGCCGAACTCGGTCTCCACCGCCCAGACGCCCAGGAGCGCGCCCGCGTCCACGCCATAGGTCCGGTAAGCCTTATCGAGCGTCTCGCGCATCGCAAGATATTGCCGCGCGCCGACCTCGACGCGCGCGGGCAGCACGGCGCCGGCGAGATAAGTCCAGATCGGCAGGGAGAATTCGGCCTGCACCTCCGTGTGGGCGGCGATTTTAGGGTCGTAACGGAGGCCTGCGGTCGCCGCGTCGAAGGTTTTGCGGGAGACGCCCTTGGCCTGCGCCAGCGGCCAGAGATCGGCGAGATATTTGGCGAACGCCGCCGGGTCGGGGGCGTCGGCGCGGACAGGCGCGGCGAGGACGGCGCAGGCGAGCGCCAGCGACCGCAGCGCGCGGCGGAGGTTAGCTCTCAGCGACGTTTCCAGCGGCATGGCGTCTCCCCGACCGGAGGGTTCTTCGCGAGTCCGGGCGAAAAAGTCCACCAAGGCCGGGAATTGTCGTCAACCCCTGGC
Source organism: Hyphomicrobiales bacterium (assembly GCA_043784465.1). Lineage (GTDB taxonomy): Bacteria > Pseudomonadota > Alphaproteobacteria > Rhizobiales > Beijerinckiaceae > Roseiarcus. The sequence continues at coordinate 1,943 of JAYVYJ010000161.1, read as the reverse complement.
CTCGACAAGCCTTCGCCCCTTCGCCGCGAACGGTCGGGGGCCTCCGAGCCGGGGCGCTATTGTCCCGCGCCGGCCTAGAACTTTCCTTCCCCGCCCGGCGGTCCCTTTTGCACGCCGCCGCGCGGCGTCACGGGACCGCCTTCGCCGGGGTCTTTTCCGCCACGCGGACGGACGTGGCCGCCGTCGCCGGTGTCCATTCCTCCGGGGGGAAACAGCCCCGGAGGAATTTTCATGATAACGCCCGGCGTGACGCGCGGCGGTTCGTGGGGCTGCTCACGCGTCACGCAAGTCTTCCCGAGCGCCACCATGTTGGCCGGGCATTGGCAGGCGCCCTGATTGTTGAGCTTCGCGGGCGGGTTGCAGACTGCCGGGGGCGGGGGCGTAACGCAGGCGCCCCCCCGTTGAACCAGGCCAGCAGAACAGACGCAACGGCCGGCGGGGCTGGGAATCATCGGATCGCGGCAAACACTCGGCTTTACGCATCTGTCGCCGTTCTGCACGGTTCCGGGGGGGCAGACGCAAGCGTTGGTCGCACCGAGGATCATCGGCGAACGACAGGCCGGCGGCGAGACGCATTTTCCGCTTCTCATGAATGCGCCTTGCGGACAGATGCAGGCGCCGGCGGAATTCGGGACGAGCGGCGGCTGACAGGTCGAAGGCGGCTTCACGCATCCGTCGCCGGACGAAAAGGTTCCCGGCGGACAGGCGCATGCGCCCGTCGCGCCCATGATGAGCGGCGGTTGACAGGTCGCGGGTTGTTTGACGCAGTCCTTGCCGCGCAGGACCGTTCCCGTCGGACAGGCGCATTCTCCTGCGGTGTCGAGGGTGAGCGGAAGCTTGCACGCCGGGGACGGGGGCGGCGGAGGCGGGGCTTTGGTTGCGGGCGCGATATTGACGGTGGTGCAACTCTTGTCGTCCAGGTGCAGCGTTCCCACCGTCTTTTGCGGCATCGCCGAGAGGCCACGGCTTTGCAGGTAGGCTTGCAGCGCGCCTGCATCCAGCGCCTCCGGCTTGATTTGCCTCTGAAGCTGCGACACGCCGGTTTGCCCGACAAAGAACTCGCTGCAGTTGGTCAACGTCGGCTGGTTGTAGGACGACACGATCTGGAACGTGACGGTGACGGTGATCTGTCCTCCCGCAGGGATCGATCCCGGGGGGTGCAGACATTTGATCTGACCCGCGCCGAACGGCACGCAACCCCACGGCGGAGCCGTCATGCTGACATAGTTCGTCGCGCCGGGCGGCATCGTGTCGATGAAGGTGATCGGCATGACCGAGGTCGCGTTTGTGGTCGACACGTTGCTGATCGTGAACGTGTAGGCACACAAGCCGCCGGGGCTGCATTGCGGGGAATTTGCGGTCTTGACGATCTTTATCTGATCGATTTGCGGATCGGTCATGTGGCAGGCGAAGCCGCAGGGGACTTTGTAGGGCTTACAGTCCTTGGGAATGACAATGGTCGTTCCGTCCGGCGGCTGGCTGAGGGTCGCGCAATTGATGGGGTCGGGCGTGACGCCGATGATGGGGACCGAGCCGGCGGGGATGACGCCGTTGACGGTGAACGTGAGAGCGCCGGACGCGGGAATCGTGAGCGGACTGGTGGTGCATCCGAACGAAATCGTCGTCGGCAATGGCGAACACGGAACGTCCGTGAACGCGATGTTCATGGCGAGCGTCGTGTTGTCGGTGATGGTCACCGGGCCGGTAAAAGGCCAGGGATCGAGGTTTATGACTTTGATCTGGAAACGGCACAAAAGTTCGACGGTGCAGGACGGGTCGAGATTGATTTTTTCGACCTCGATGCGATTGGGCGGATATTTGAACGTGACGGTCGCGCAATCCTTGTTGTTCACATAGGTGGTCTCGGGCAGGCCCGCCGCCGCGACGTCGGCGCAATTGGTGTATGTCCCGGGCGTCTTGCCGGTGAGAGTGATCGTCAGGGC
>JAYVYJ010000160.1:0-20975 GCA_043784465.1 Hyphomicrobiales bacterium | reverse complement strand
TCGAAGAACTTCGCAGCGCAGGCTTGGCATTGGCGCTTGGCGCCGAGTTCGGGTTTCGCCACGGCGATGATCCTGGATTGTTGAGAAGTTGGCGAGCCGTTAGTGGGCTGCGCGGCGCCTGTCAACGTGCGTGCGCGTCGACAGCGGCCCCCGCCCATGCTACCCGCACGTTTTCAGCTCGACCGACGGCCAATGCACTCCCAGACATCCCCCCTTTCTTCTCGTCGCAGCGGGCCCCTTCGAGGTCGCGTCCGCCCGCCGGGCGACAAGTCGATCTCGCATCGCGCCTTCCTGTTTGGGCTGCTGACGCGCGGCGGCGTGCAGATTGAAGGACTGTTGGAAGGCGAGGACGTGCTGCGCACCGGGCAGGCCTGCCGGCAACTTGGCGCCGAGATCGTGCGCCACGCGCCGGGACGGTGGAGCGTCCATGGACCGGGCCTTGGGGCTCTGCTCGCGCCGCGCGAGGCGCTGGATTTCGGCAACGCGGGGACGGGTTCGCGGCTGACGATGGGCGTCGTCGCGGGGCACCCGATCCAAGCGAGCTTCGATGGCGACGCCTCGCTGCGCAAGCGACCGATGCGGCGCATCCTCGATCCGCTTACCCAGATGGGCGCGCAAGTCGTCGCGCAGGCCGAGGGCGGGCGCTGCCCGATCACGCTGCGCGGACCCGATGCGCTGTCGCCCATCGTCTACCGCACGCCCGTAGCCTCGGCGCAGATCAAGTCGGCCGTGCTGCTGGCGGGGTTGAACGCCCGCGGCGTGACGACGGTGATCGAAACCGAGGCTTCGCGCGACCATACCGAAAAGATGCTCAAGCATTTCGGCGCCGACGTAAGCGTGACCCGCGAAGGCGAGGGCCGGCGCATCGATCTCGTCGGCCAGCCGACTTTGATTCCGCGCCCCGTCCATGTGCCCGCCGACCCCTCCTCCGCCGCCTTCCCCATCGTCGCCGCGCTGATCACGCCGGGCTCCGACATCGTGGTGGAGGGGGTCATGTCGAACCCGTTGCGGACGGGCCTGCTGACCACCCTGCTGGAGATGGGCGCGCGCATCGAGACGCTCGACGAGCGCGACGAGGGCGGCGAGACGGTGGCGGACCTGCGGGTGCGGGCGAGCGACCTCAGGGGGGTCGACGTGCCCGCCGCCCGCGCGCCCGCGATGATCGACGAATATCCCATCCTCGCGGTGGCGGCGGCTTTCGCGCAGGGTCGCACCCATATGCGCGGCCTGCGCGAGCTACGGGTCAAGGAAAGCGACCGGCTTGCGGCGGTCGGCGCCGGCCTCGCGGCGGCGGGAGTCGCGCATGAAATCGTCGGCGACGACCTCGTGGTCGAGGGCGGGGCGGTGCGCGGCGGCGGGGCGGTCGAGACCCACCTCGATCACCGCATCGCGATGAGTTTTTTGATCATGGGGCTGGCTTCGGAATTGCCTATGCAGATCGACGACGCGGCCACCATTGCGACCAGCTTCCCCGATTTCCGCGCGTTGATGGAGCGGCTGGGCGCGGAGTTTGGCTGAGGTTCTCGCGTCTTAGCGACGCCTGACCGAACCCTGTCAAACCTTGACGGATGGTCCCGACGAATTCAGGATCGCCGCACACCGCGAGGCCGTCCCATGAAAATTTCCCTCATCCAGATGAACTCGGTTTCCGACAAGGCGGCCAATATCGCCGCCGCGCGGGCGCTGATCGAGCGCGCGACGGCTGAGGAGGGGCCGGACTGGCTGCTGTTGCCCGAACAATTCGATTGGGCCGGCGGTGCCAAGGGCGACAAGGCGCGCAACGCCGAGAGGTTGCCCGGCGGCCCCGCATACACGATGGCGCAGGAGATGGCGGCCAGACACCGCGTGTTCATCCATGCGGGCTCCCTTATGGAGCGGATCGAAGGCGACGAACGCATCCACAATACGACCGTCGTGTTCGACCGCCGGGGCGACGAGATCGCCCGCTACCGAAAAATCCATTTGTTCGACGTGACGACGCCGGACGGGACCGCCTATCGCGAGAGCGCCACCGTCAAGGCGGGCGACGCGGTCGTCACCTACGATTGCGAGGGGATCAAGGTCGGCTGCTCGATCTGCTACGACATCAGATTTTCCGCGCTTTATCAGGTGCTTGCCGAACGCGGCGTCGATCTCGTCACGGTTCCCGCCGCCTTCACCGCTGCCACCGGGAAGGACCATTGGGAGGTGCTGCTGCGGGCGCGGGCTATCGAGACGCAGACTTATGTCGCCGCCGCCGCGCAGACGGGAAGCTTCAAGGTCAACGGCGAGACGCGCCAGACTTATGGCCATTCGCTCGTCGCCGACCCCTGGGGCCTCGTGGTCGCGCGCGCGTCTGACGGGCCGGGAATCGTATCGACGCGGATCGACCGCGAACGCATCGCACGGGTGCGCGGCATGATTCCGGTCGCCGGGCACAAGCGGGCTTTGTGAAGCGCCTTCACAAAGCCCTTAAATGCGACTATATCCCGTCTGCCGTCCGCAAGGGCGGCTATGGCGATAAACGGTCATCAGAATAGGTCTTTCGGACCCGGGGGCGGTACCCGGCGCCTCCACCCAAACCCATAACAACAAGACGCACTATGGGCTTGGGCGGGGGCGAAATAGGTTCGACGGGGGATTAAAAGGATGTGCTTTTGCCCGGCATGATACCGCCGTTATCGGGTCAAACCTATAGTTGCCAATGACAACTATGCTCCGGTGGCCCTCGCCGCGTAATGCGGTGATGGTACTGGGTTCAAGTCCTAGGGGTTAGCCCCTCTAGGCGGGGTCCGGAGGCGCCTGGCAACAGAAGCCTCCACTTAATTTCGAAATTGTTCGATCTCCCACGATGGACGTAAGATTTCGTCCGCGTCAGGGCTGGAAGCCACTTCACGATTCCAGCGGTCGTCGAGAGTCTGGATTTTGCGCCGCCTCTTCACTTTTTCATCGACACTTGCACCTTGCTGATCCGGGCGCCTTGCGCGTTGAGCGCTACGTCGAGCCTACCGTTTTTCTGCACCTGAATGACGATGTTGGCCGAAAATCCCGGCGCGCCGGTGGTCACGCTGATAAGGCCGGGAACGATGGTTCCGCTCACTTCGCCGGATGCGCTATTGGACGTTTCCGTCCAGGTTCCGCGCAGCGCGTGGCCATCGGTGAAGAGGTCGGAGTGAAAATCGAGGCGAAAGCTGTCGCTGGCGCAAACCAGCGCTATGTTCAAAGCGATGCCGTCCTGCGAGGGCAAGTTGGTGGCGCGGCAGCTCAGAGGCTCCGTCTTTCCGTTGATGTCGGAGATCTTCCCCGCCCCTTTGTAGGAACCGCCAAAATCTGCGAATACGCCGGTCGCCGACGCGCCGGACACAGCCAGCAAGCCCGCAATGGCGGCGGCGGCGGAAAATTTCGCGAAGCAACTTTTATCCAAGTGAGTCATAGCGTCCTTCCTGATCTGGCCCAATCTGGCTCGGCCTCAGCCCTAACGTTCAAGCGGGGTAAACCGTCGTCCGCGCAAGCGCGATTCGATCGTCATCAGCACCGTCATGATCGGACGCAGGATCGTCAGGTCCGCCACCAGCGCGGCGAACATCGAAAACGCGCTGAGCCAGCCGAAGGTTTTCAGCATCGGCAAATTGGAGAACGCGGTCGCCGCCAGCCCCAGGATCAGCACGATGGAGGTGAGGATCAGCGCGGGCCCGACCAGCACCGTCGCCCGCCTTACTCCCACCGCCGGGTCGGGGTCCTTGCCGACCTCGCGCCAGAGGCGATTAAGAAAGTGGATCGTCGCACTGAGGCCGAGGCCGAACGAGATCGTCAGGGCGATGACGCTGGCGAATTGCAACCCCGAACCCAGCAGCCATAACAGGCCCCCAGCCGCCACCACTGGGAACACGCCCGTCACCACCGTCACCAGCGTGACCGAGGCCGAGCGGAAAGCCATCCCGATGAAGATCGCCACCGCTGCGAATTCGAGCGTCAATCCCTTCCCGAGTTTGGAGATCATGTCGGCGCTGTTGCGGGCGGCGATTACGGCGAGGCCCGTCACGGCGACCCCATAGCCGGGATGGGCGGCGCGGACCGCGTCGAGCGAACGGTCGAGCGTGTTGACGAGCGGCAGCAATTCGCTGGCGTCCTTGTCGGGGATGCGGCCCGAAATCAGTTCCGCGCGCCCGTCCGCCGCGAGGAAGCGGCGGGTCAGGAATGCCGGCAGGACGTCGACATAGGATTTCATCGAGACCGTATCGGTCTTGCCCAGCTTGTCGCGCAGCCAGTTGCGCAAAGTTTGCAGCGACCAGACGTTGCCAAGCCCCGCCTGGGTCTCGACGATGTTATGAACCGCCGCCAGCAGGTCCAGCGTTTCGGGATCGTACAAAGTCTTGTCGGGTGGGAACGTGATCATCACGTCCACGGGATTGGCGCCGGCGAGTTTGGCGTCGATGCGGTTGATCGCGTCTACGGCATGCTCGCGGTCGGGCGCTTGATCGGCGAGGCGATAGCGCGGCTCAAGCCCGAAATAGGCGGTGCTCAGCACACCCAGCACGACGAGCGCGGCGAGGCTCGCCAGCAGCGGCCGGCGCGTCATGCGGTCGGCGATCCAGTCGCAGAAATCGCGCAGCGCGTTGACGCCGGTGTCGGCGCCCGAAAGGCTGGCGGCGCCGGCGCCCACGGGCGCGATCAGCATGCCGAGCGCGGGCAGCAGCAGCAGCACCGTCAGCAACGCGATGAACATGGAGATGACGCCCGCCAGACCGAAGGCGCGGATCATGTCGGAATCTGAAAATTGCAGCGCGCAGAACGACAGCGCCGCCGTCGCATGAGTCAGCGCGCAGGCGGGGCCGACCGTCAGCAGCGCCGTGCGGAAAGCCTCAGCGCGCGTGTCGCCCCGGATTAGCCGGTCGCGCGCGGCGAAGGTGAGCTGCATCGAATCCGAGAAACTGATGACCATGATGAGCGGCGTCATCACGTTGAGAAACATGTTGAGCCGCAGATCGAGCCAGCCCACTGTCCCCAGCGCCAGCACGATGGCGACCAGCGGCGGGGCCGTGGCGATGACGAGAAACGAGAAGCGCCTGAAAAACAGAAAGGCGACCACGCAGCCCAGCGCAAAGCCCACGGCGTTGTAGTCTATGCGGTCGCGTTCGACCGCCTGGCGGATTTGGAGCTGGATGATTGGCACGCCGGAAAGCTGGCCGGTCAGGCCACTGCCTTCGAGATCTTCGGCCACGGTCTTGCGGATGTCGTCGACGACGCTTGCGAGGCGTCCGGCCTTGGTCGCGTCCGGATCGAGCGACATGACGATCAGCGTCAGCGAGCCGTCGGAGGCGAGCAGCTTGTCGCGGATGAGATCATTGTCCAGAAGGCGCTTGACAAGCGCATCATAGGCGGCGCCCTCGGGCAGGTCTTCAGGAAAGACCGCCTCCGGCAGGCCGCCGTTTCTGGCGGGCTGGCGGGCGGAGAAGATCGAGATCAGCCCCGCATCGCCCTCGACGAGTTGCAAATCGGTGGCGAGGCGACGCAGCGCCTCGATTTGGGCGCGGCCGAGAAGGTTCTTGCCTTCGACGACGACAAGCACGTCGTATTCATTGGACGGGAAAGTCCGCGCCTCTTGCTCGAATTGCCTGAACTCGGGGGTCTCGGCGCGAAAAAGCTCGCTCAGCGAATCGTCGACGGAGAGACGCAAAACGCCCATCACCGCGACGACCAGCAGCAGGCCGACGGAAAGAAGCGCGAGCCAGGGGGCGCGCAACCCTACAAAGCCAAAGCGCTCGACGCCAAACGCTATGTTGAGACTTTCGCCGGACGGACGGGGATCGTCCCGGCGTCCCGATTTGTCCGTCTTGGCCCGAGCCTCGAACAATCCCATTGCGCCCGCCTGACCCAAATCGAGCGCAAACGGAACGCCGCCGCCGGTGGCGTTCCCTTTGCCGCCAATCGCCGCAGGAAGGGGTAAAGTAAAATTAGGCGATAAGAAAGCGGCACACGCGCAATTGAACGACCTCGCCGCGCACTTTTTGTCAACGCTTTGCGCCGGGAACCGGAGATAGGCGTTAAGGGTTATATTCCGCCTGTGTTGCGGCGCTCTCTCTTCCTACCTATAAGGCCCGGAAATCGAGACCGTCTGGGTGACGGGGTGGGGGTTCTTGAACGTAACGACCGCAGAGCGCGCCGTCGGTCGGCGAGCGCGGGGATTATCTTTGTCGAGGCAAGTGCATGCAAATTCCGTTTTACAAGGAATTGAAGATCGGTTCTTACATTCTCGGCCAGAAGCTGAAGGGCAACAAGCGCTATCCGCTGGTGCTGATGCTGGAGCCGCTGTTTCGCTGCAACCTCGCCTGCGCCGGGTGCGGCAAGATCGATTATCCCGCGCCGATTCTTAACCAGCGCCTCAGCGTCAAGGAATGTCTGGACGCAGTCGACGAATGCGGCGCGCCCGTCGTCGCCATTCCGGGCGGCGAGCCGCTGATCCACAAAGAGATCGGCGAGATCGTCGCGGGGATCGTGGCGCGCAAAAAGTTCGTGTCGCTATGCACCAATGCGTTGCTGCTGGAAAAAAAGCTGCATCTGTTCAAGCCCTCGCCCTATCTGACGATCACCGTCCATCTCGACGGCCTCAAGGCGCATCACGACCGCGCGGTGAGCCAGGACGGGGTGTTCGACGTGGCCGTAAAGGCGATCAAGGCCGCCAAGAAGGCGGGCCATAACGTCAACGTCAACGCCACGATTTTCGACAACCATGCCGCCGAAGACATCGCGTCTTTCCTGGATTACGCCAAGGAGATCGGCGTCGGAGTCTCCATCTCGCCCGGCTATGCCTACGAGCGCGCGCCCGATCAGGCGCATTTCTTGGCCCGGCGCAACACCAAGGAACTGTTTCGCAAGGTGTTCGCGCTCGGCAAGGGCAAGAAATGGACGATCGAACACTCGCCGCTCTACCTCGATTTCCTCGCCGGCAATCAGGAATTCCTGTGTACCCCCTGGGGCATGCCGACACGCAATGTGTTTGGCTGGCAGAAGCCCTGTTATCTGGTCGGCGAAGGTTTCGTTTCTTCTTACAAGGAGTTGATGGAGTCGACCGATTGGGACAGCTACGGGACGGGGCGTTATGAGAAATGCTCCAATTGCATGGCTCATTGCGGCTATGAGCCGACCGCCGCCGACGCGGCGGTGCGCAACCCGCTGAAGGCCGCTTTGGTCGCATGGCGCGGTCCGCGTACGTCCGGTCCCATGGCGCCGGAAATCCCGCTCAACCGCCAGCGACCGGCCGATTACGTGCACACGCATCATGTCGACAACATGCTGGCCAAGCTAGACGCGCAGACACGCGAAGCGCCGCCGGCGCGCCATTCTTCGGCGCCCGCCGCCGAGTAATATTGGGGCTCCCGCGCGGCCCCCGCTCGTTTTTTTGATTATGGAGTTTGTCCTCTCTCATGCTGACGAAATTCATCAGCAGGATCGTTGACGTCTGTCTGCGTTTCCCGCGTAGCGTAGTTATCGCCGGCCTTTTGCTGGCGGTGCTTAGCGGAGCCTATGCGGCGACGCATTTCGCGCTGACCTCCGACATCGATGCGTTGCTATCGAAGGATCTTCCCTGGCGTCAGCGCGGCCTCGCGTTCGAGAACGCCTTTCGCCGCTTTCAGATCATCGACGTGGTGCTGGATGCGCCAACCCCCGAACTCGCCGCCGATGCGACCGACGCGCTGTCGGCGGCGCTTAAGAGCGATAAAGCGCATTTCCAGTCCGTCACCAATTCCAGCGCCGGCGATTTCTTTGCGCGCAACGGATTGCTGTTCGTCCCGCCGGATCAGTTCAAATCGAGCGTCGACGGCATCGTGAAAGGCGGTCCGCTGATGACGGATCTCGGTCAGGATCCCAGCCTTCGCGGAATCGTCTCGGTGATCGAGGATGTGCTGATCGGCGTCAACCAGCACAAGCTCGATCTCGCCGCGACGGCGCCTGTGTTCACGCAGGGCGCCGATGTGGTGAAGGCGATTTTGGCGGATCGACCCGCCAGTTTTTCCTGGCGCGCCCTCGCTTCGGGTCGGGCGCCGCTTCCGCTCGAATTACGTGGGTTTCTGGAAGTGCGCCCGGTCCTGGACTATAACAACGTTGAGCCAGGCCAGGCTTCGACTCAGGCGCTGCGGTCTCTTGCGGCGGAGGTGCTGCCAAAATATCAGGCGCATGTGCGCCTGACCGGCCCCGTTCCGATGGCCGACGAAGAATTCGCCACTATTAAGGAGAATGCGGCGCTCAACGGGTCCGTCACGTTCGCCTTGGTGTTGGTCATCCTCTGGATGGCGCTGCGCTCGTTCAAGCTGATGTTGGCCGTATTCGTCAATCTTCTGGTTGGCCTTCCGATTACGGCCGCCGTCGGGCTGTTCCTGATCGGGTCGTTCAATCTGATCTCGGTTTATTTCGCGGTCCTGTTCGTCGGGATCGGCATCGACTTTTCGATCCAGTACAGCGTACGCTATCGCGCCGAACGCCATGAAACTCCCAAGCTCGGCGAGGCGATCCGGGCGGCCGGGCACTATGTGGCGTCGCCGCTAACGCTCGCGGGCGTAGCGACCGCGCTTGGCTTCTTCTCGTTCATCCCGACCCAATACAAGGGCGTTTCGGAACTTGGCGTCATCGCCGGCTGCGGCATGCTGATCGCCTATGCGACCAGCGTGACGATGCTGCCGGCGCTGCTCTATCTGCTGAACCCGCCCGGCGAGCCCGAAGAACTAGGCTACACCACGCTCGCGCCGCTCGACAATTTCCTGAATCGCCACCGCAACGCTGTACTTTATGGCGTGATCGGCGCGGTGGTGGCGCTGCTGCCGGCGCTGTACTTCCTGCGCTTCGACTTTAATCCGCTGAACCTGCGGAACCCCAAGACGGAGTCGATGGCGACCTATTACGATCTCAAGAAAGATCCCGCGACCAACCTCAACGCGCTCGAAGTGCTGGCCCCCGATCTCGACGCCGCCAACGCCATCGGAGCCAAAGTGTCGAAACTGCCCGAGGTCGCGCGCGCCACGACGCTCTCTTTCTTCATCCCCGCCGATCAGGACAAGCGACTGGCGATGATTGGGGAAGCGGGCAAGGCTCTGGCGGACGCGTTCAATCCGGCCAGCGCGCTGGCGGCGCCGAGCGACACGGAGAATGTCGAGGCGATCAAGGAGGGTGCGTCGCGGCTGCTGGATGCGGCCAAGGAAAACCCGGGGCCGGGATCCGAAGCGGCCAGGAACCTGGGCGACGTGCTAGGCGCGCTGGCGATCGCCGATCCCAAATATCGCGCGAAGGCGGACGACGTGTTCGGGATTCCGCTCAAACGCGATCTCGCCGCGCTTCAGGCGTCGCTGGCGGGCGAGCCTGTGACTCGCCAAAACCTGCCCGCTGATCTTGTCGCCGACTGGATGACGCCCGAGGGCAAAGCGCGCGTCTCCATCGCGCCGAGCGCCGATCCCAACGATAACGACGCGATGCGTCAGTTCGCCAAGGCGGTGCTGGCCGTGGAGCCAAACGTCACCGAGGGGCCGGTGACGATCTTGGAGGCGAGCGCCACGGTGCTCAACGCCTTCATCGAGGCTGGCGTGTTGGCGCTGATCTCCATCGCCATTCTCCTGTGGCTCGTGCTGGGCCGACTCACGGACATGCTGATGACTCTCGTGCCTTTGTCGATGGCGGGGGTCGTGACGCTGGAAATCTGCGCTGTCTTTGGAATGCCGCTGAATTTCGCCAATATTATCGCATTTCCCCTGTTGTTGGGCGTCGGCGTCGCGTTCAAGATTTACTACATCATGGCGTGGCGCGACGGTGTGACGCATCTGTTGCAAACGAGCCTGACGCGGGCGGTGATCTTCAGCGCGATGACGACGGCGGTGGCCTTCGGCAGCCTGATGTTCTCCTCCCATCCGGGCACGGCGAGCATGGGGCGGTTGCTGGCGCTGTCGCTGGGGGCCACGCTGTGCGCGGCGGTGCTTTTCCAGCCGATCCTGATGGGCGCGCCGAGGAAGTCGGCCGCCACGACCCATAAATGAGGTTATGATGAGAACGCCGCTTCTAATTTTCTTCGCTCTTGCTGGCCTGACCGGCGCGGCTTGGGCCGATGCAGCGGGCAGCGCGCAGGAGCAGGCGGCCTGCCGGCCCGACGTGCGCAAGCTATGCGGGCATATTCGCGCAGACGATTCCAAAAAGTACCAGGATTGCCTGCAATCGCATTTTTCCGAACTGTCTCAGAAGTGCCAACAAGTTCTGATGAACCACCACGACTGAGGTCAGGACGGAACAACGACACGTCGAACGGCTTTTCGTTGGGGGCGGTGGGATCCTTCCTCAACAGGCTCGCGAGCGGTTCCCTCCCAAGGAGAATGAAATGAAAAAGTACGCGATGCTAGGGGCGTTGATCTTTTTGGCGACGACGCCTGTTTTGGCCGACGAGCCGTTCAAATATAACGATTCTCAAAAGGACGCGTGCCTTCCCGACGTTCGCAAATTTTGCAAAAACGTCCATCCGCCCAAAGGCGCGGACGAGATGACCGTACAGACGATGTATCAGGCCTGTCTCAACCTGCATCGCGACAATGCGCTACCCGATCACATTTCGCAAAAATGTCTCGACCTGTTCACCCAGTACGGCCGCTGACATATCTTCAAGCGCGCTATCGGAGTACCCATGCGATGAAATTGCGCTCAGCCATGGTTCTCGCCTTTCTCGCCCTAGGCGCCTCGGGGGGCCGGGCTGCGGCCCCGCCCAGCGCCTCGGGGTTTTGGGAGGCTAAGGACGACGACGGGTTCACCACCGCCTGGTTCCTGTTCACCGAGAAGAACAACGTTTATTCCGCGCGTCTCGTCAAAGGCTTCCGCCGCCCGGACGCGACGACGCCGATCAAGACGATCTGTACGGAATGTCCCGGCGAGAAGAAGGGCGCCCATATCATGGGCCTGACCTTGTTCTGGGGCATGAAGCGGGACGGGCTCCACTATACGGGCGGGAGCGTGCTCGACCCGCGTGACGGCTCGGTCTACCATGCCAAGATGGATTTGAGCGACGACGGGCAGGACCTATCGGTTCGTGGCTATCTGGGCATCGAAATGCTGGGCAAAACCCAAGTGTGGCATCGGCTGTCCGACGATTCGATGAAGAAGGAGGAAATCCCAAGGGAGATCCTCGCCACTGGCCCGGTCGTCGATCCCGTCGCGGAAAAGCCCAAGGTGAAAAAGTCCAAGCCGATAAAGACGGACGCGCCTGCGGTCGACGCTGCTCCGTCTGACGCTACGCAGGATCCGGCGGCAAAATGACCGTTACCGGTCATCCCAGCGCTGGAACCAGGCGGGGCCCACTACGTAGTGAGGATTTTTAGTGTCCGTAAAATACAGGTTGTCCCCACCCGGATTGCGATCGGAACCCCGGTCGACATAGACGGGAAAATTGTCGGGACGCCGAGACGCGGGTTCATAAGCGCGCGACGGTCCCTGATGGCGTTTCGCTTTCACTTTCGCGTCTGCCAAAGAAGCAGAAAACACCGCGAGGACCATAAGGGCGGCCGTCGCTGGAAGGCCTCCGCGCAAACTTTTCATAACGAACTCCAGTTCGCGAAATCGAAATAAGACGTACGCCCAAGGTAAGCTTAAGACGTGCGGGCCGAAAGCCGAAAAGGCGTCTAGCGCCACGTTGCCTGTCGACCGCGCCTTCGGCGCCACAGTGATAACGCGGAAAAGACAAGAAGGTTTCGACAAGCCGAGGGTTTCGTCGCACCGCCCGCATTGCCCGGTCGCTCTGCGTCTGCGAGTTGTAAGACCTAGTGAATTTGCATGTCTTATTTATTGAAATATTCATAAATCAGAAAAATTTATAGAAATGAGAGAATTTTAATTTCTGTTCGTTCGAAATTTGACCCTGTCGTGTATCTTTGCGCCTTAATTTCCCATGCAAATGGCACATACCGTTTTGCAGCGCAACATTGACTTTTGCAGCGCAGCACGATACATCCTAATTCGTAAGTAAGGGGAAACGCTTGATCACTCCGTCATCCAAACCAAAGGCGGAGGGCATGGCCAAACCGATGAGAGCCAAGCCATGAGCATCACTTTTCTGCGTCGCTTCTTCCGCTCTCGAAATGTGTATTGGAGCGTCGTACGCGAGCTGTCGTCGTACACCGACCGAGAGCTTCACGATCTCGGAATTGACCGGGGCGATATTGACTCCATAGCGTCTGAAGCCGCCCATCAATCGTGAACACAAAAAAGGATGCGCGGCCAATAAGCGCCGCGCATCCGTAGTTTGACAACCCGTTAGCGTCGGGTCAAAGCATCAAGGGCAACGATGCCGCAAGCCGTCATATCCAAGATAAGTGCCGGTGGCGGCGTTGTAGGACTTGAACGTAGCTTCGCAATAGCCGCGTGAGTCGCCGCCATTTTGCGGGACCACGTCATACCCGGCGTCATAGCTCGAGTCGTAATCGTAGTTGTTGTACGACTGGCCAATTATGGCCCCGCCGAGCAGGCCCAGACCGAGCGCCCCGGCGCCATAGCCATACCCGTAGCCGTTTCCATAGCCTCTTCGCGCATAGCCGTAGCCGTCGCCGTCGTAACGCCCCCCGCGCGTGAAACCGACGCCGTCGCGCGCGCCGCCATCAAAGCCGCCTCCGCCACCGTAGCGACCGCCCCGGGCAAAACCGCCCCCGTCACGCATGCCGCCGCCAAAGCCGCCACCGTTGCGCATTCCGCCTTCGCCGCCCCGGATTACGACGCCGTTTCGGATGCCAATGCCGTCGGCTCCCTGATAACTGCGCCCCTGAAAACCACCACCGCCGCCGCCTTGAAAGCCGCTGCCGCCGGCGCGCGCCCCGGCGCCGCCGTTGCGCTCACCCGCCGCCATAGCGGGCGCTGCGGCCAAGGTCAGGCTTAAACCAAGCGCCGCGATCGTGGCGCAAGCGTTCGAAGAAAATTTGGTCATCATCGTGACTCCCTGGAGCGTCCATGTCATCCAGACTTGGGACATGAAGACGGACTCGCGTTGGCATGAGTTTTCAACGCGTAATGGCGTCGACTGTTCCTCCCTGCGCGCGTTCCTGCCTCGCCTGCGGGCGCAAAAGTTCAGTCGATCCTGGGAAACGCAGGCCTTAATTGGCGGTGCAAAATTCGGATCGGAACAAGGCGACACCAACGTTCCCGGGCGTTCGGGGGCCTTTCCTCGCCATCCGCGCCTGCTATAGCGGGATGCCGTCAACCTTGAGGAACGCCGACCATGTTCTCGCTTCCCGATCTTTTCTCCGTCCAAGGCCGCGTAGCGCTGGTGACGGGCGGCGGCTCGGGACTGGGCCGCGTCTGCGCCGAGGCGCTTCTGGCGGCCGGCGCGCGCGTGCTGATCGCCTCGCGCAAGGCGGAAGTCTGCGAGGAAGCGGCCAAAGAGCTGTCGCAGATCGGCCCTTGCGAGGGGTTTGGCGGCACTGTGCAGAGCGAGGCGGGCGTCGCTGCGCTCGCCGATGAGGTGCGTCGCCGCACGGGGGCGTTGCACATCCTCGTCAATAACGCGGGGATCTCTTGGGGCGAGCCTTACGCGAACTACCCGTGGAAAGCGTTCGACCGCGTGATGGGCGTCAACGTCACCGGCCTGTTCCAGCTCACGCGCGAACTCACGCCCCTGCTCCTCAAGGCCGCAACGCCAGAACGGCCGGCGACGGTCGTCAATCTTGGCTCTGTGATGGGCGTCGTGACTCAGGCGGAAAACGCCTACGCTTATTCCGCCTCGAAAGCCGCCGTCCACCACCTCACGCGCATCGTCGCGGCGGAATTTGCTGCGCAGCATTTGACCGTCAACGCCATCGCTCCGGGCCCTTTCTCCAGCAACATGACGAAATTCGCCATCGGGTCTAACGAGGGCCGGGCGCATGCCGCGAGTACGGTGCCCATGGGCCGCATCGGCCATCCCGCCGACCTCGCCGGCACACTCCTCTATCTCACGGGTCGCGCGGGAGCTTACACGACCGGCGCGGTGATTCCGCTCGACGGCGGCCTCCATTGCGCCGCCGCGCCCGCCATGTTTCACGAACCCCACTAAGCAGATTGGGCCAATGGACGCAGCGTCACACATCCGCCAAGACGTGTGAATAGGCCGCGCGTCAGGATGGGGCCTTGCGAAATTTTCTGACGTTCATGGCCATCGCGCTGGTGACGGCGCTCATGGTGGCGCTGGTCGCCCCGCCGCTCATCGACTGGTCGGCGCGACGCGAGATGGTCGCGCGGGCGATCTCGGGCAGGATCGGCGCTCGGGTGCGGATTGGCGGCGGAGTGACCCTTCGGCTGCTGCCGGTCCCGTATCTCGACATCGGCGAAGTCGCCATCGGCCCGGATGAAGCGCCGTGGATCGCGGCTCCGCAAATGCGCGTAGAATTCGGCATCGGCGCGCTCTTTGGCGGGCGCATCCGGCTGGAAGAATTGCAGTTCGAGCGGCCGAACCTGCGCGTCGACGCGAACCTCGGCGCCCCCGCAGAGGGGCCGCTGGAGTTTGGGCGTCTGAAGATCCGCCGCGGGGAATTGCGCCTGGAGCGCAGCGGCGCGACGCCGATCTTTCTGCACGACGTGAATCTGGAGGCGGCTGCGCCTTCCGCCCGAGGACCCTGGCGGGCTTCCGGCGATTTTGCGGGCGGACAAGCCCAGGTGCGCTTTCAGCTTGATACGGATGCGGTTTCGGGGGATTCGCTGCCGCTCAAGCTCTCGGTCGACGCGGACGCGATGCGCGCCGATCTCGATGGCGCGATGACTCTTGGACCCGCGCCGATGTTCGCCGGGACGGCGACCCTCTCGGGCGCATTCGACTCGCCGCAGGGCGGGACCTGGCCCTGGCGGATCGACGGCCATGCGAGCGCATTGGGAGACGCGGTCCGCATGGAGGACGCGCATCTGCGAATGGGCGACGCGGCACGGGCGCTGGAAGCTCAAGGCGGGCTTGGGCTGCGCTGGGGCGAACGCCCCATGCTCGCCGCCGATCTGCACGCTAAGACCCTGAATTTTGACGCTTTGCTGCGCAATAAAAACGAGACGTCGGCCCCGCCCGCCCGCGCTTTTGCAGCGTTGGCGGCTCTGGTAAGCCGCGCTCCCGCCCATGACGGCTTCTCGCTCAAGCTCCAAAGCGGTTCGGCCTATCTGGGCGCACGTGCGCTCGACGCGCCTTCAATCAATTTGGAGACGTCGCCCGACGGCGTGACGCATCTGCAAGTCCAGACGGGCCTGCCTGGGCAGGGGCGGCTGGCGCTTGACGGCGCGCTCGATATGGGGCCGTCGCCGGGGTTCCATGGCCGCGTCGAAGGGCGCCTGGGCGCCTTCGCCCCGTTGGCGGCCTGGCTTGCCGAAGGCGACGCGGATCTGGGCGCGCGGCTCGCGGGCTTTGGCTCGGCCCTGCCGGAGGGCGACTTCGCCGCGTCTGGCGACGTCGAAGCCTCACGTGAGGGCGCGTCTATGCGTGGGCTCGATCTCAGCTTCGGGGCGACGCGCTTCACGGGCGGCGCGGTCTATGCGCTACCCGCCGACGACAGGCCGGGGCGGCTGTTCCTCGACCTTGCGACGGAAGCGCTCGACATGGCGCAGGCGCCCAACGTCGAAGCGGGTTTGGCGTGGCTCGGGCCCAACGATCTCGATTTCCGGCTGAAGGCCGGCGCGCTCAAGGTTGAGCGAGTCGGTCTGTCGTCGGCGCGTAGCGGCGCCTTGACGGTGCGGGCGCGCAAGGACGGGCCGAAATTCGCGCTGGAAAAACTCGCCATCGCCGACCTCGGCGGCGCGTCGTTTCAAGTGGAAGGCGAGAGTTCGCCCTCGGGGCGCTGGACTCGGGTGAGCCTCGACGCGGGACGGCTCGTCGATCTCGCCGCCCTTGTCGCGCGCGCCGCGCCGGGGCCGTGGGCCAGTTGGTTCGTGCAGCATGCCGACGCGCTGGGAGCGGCCAAGGCGACGTTCGAAGCGCGCCGCGACGGACCGCCGCTGTCAGGGCCGTTCGGGCTGGATTTCGTGAAGGCCGATGGAGAATTGGCGGGGGCGCGTTTCGGGCTTCAGCTCTCTCGCGCCCCCGCGCCGGTGGATGCGATCTCGGCGCAAGCGACGCTCGATGCCCCCGACGCCGGCGCTCTGCTGCGCAAAATCGGCGCCAAAATCGCGCCGGGATCGCCGGGGCGGGCGGAACTTTCGGTGAGCGGAACCGGGCTTTGGGAACGGGGCTTCGAGGGCAAGGCGCGGCTGGCGCTGGCCGGGTCCGTGATGACGCTGGGCGGGACGCTGCGGCCGGAGGGTATCTCCGGCCCGATGACGCTTAAGAGCGCCAATGTGTTTCCCGCTTTGGCGGCGTTAGGATTCGGCGCGGCGGGGCTCGGCGTGGCGGCGTCGGCGGATCTGACGGCGGACTTGAGCGTGGATTTGACAAGCGCCCGACTGGCCAAAATCGTGGGAACGGCGGCGGGCGCGCGGGTCGGCGGCGAACTTGCGGCGGCGCCGGCGTTGGATCCGCTGGCGCCGGCCCCGCCGGCGACGATCACCGGGCGTCTCGACCTCGACCGCGGGAATGCGGGCGGCCTCGCCGCGCTGCTGCTGGGACGGCCGGGGCCGCTGCGCGCGAACGCGATCTGGCCGGAGACGAAATTCGGGCCCGCGCTGCTGACGCCGCCGAGCGTGGACATCTCGCTGAAAATCGACGCGCTGGACCTCGGCTTCGGGGTTGGCCGCGCGGCGACGGGGCGGTTGCGGATGGATCGGGACCGGCTCGCCTTCGACGACGTCTTGCTCACGCTCAACGGCGGGCAAGCGGGAGGGCGGGGGGAATTGCGCCGCGACAAGTCGGTCGCGACCGCCACAGGCGCGTTGACCTGGCAGGGCGTGGGCGTGGAGCGCGCGGCGCTGCGGGGGCGGTTCGACGGCGCGCTGGATTTTGCGGGCGTCGGCGAGACGACTAGCGCGCTGCTCGCCAATCTGGCGGGGACCGGGCGCGCCAAGGCGGCCGACGCGACGCTGCCCCGCCTGGACCCCGATGCGCTGGCGCGCACCCTGGGCCGGCTTGAGCAGACGGGGGCGCCGCCGCAGGAGGGAAGGCGAGTCGAAAGCCTGATTTCCACCGAAATCGACCGCGCGGCGTTGTCGCTCAAGGAGATGGAAGGCGCGTTGTCGCTCAACGGCGGCGCGCTGCGCTTCGGCCCCGTCGCGGCGGCGGCGCGCGACGGCGCGGCGCGCGTCGCGGCGACGCTCGGGCTGGTCGATTTTACGCTGGGCGTCGAAGCGACGCTGACCAACGCGGCGCCTGGGCCGTTCTGGAGCGGGCCGGCGCCGAGCGTGACGGTGACCGGCCGGAGCGGGCTCGACGCGGCGCCAGGGCCGCGCCGGGTCGAGGCGACATTGTTCGCCGCCGGGTTGGCGGCCGAGTCGGTGGCGCGCGAGAGCGACCGGATCGCCAGTTTGGAGGCCGACATGCGCGAACGCGCCGCGTTCAACCGCCGCTTCAAGGCCGACCGGTTTATCACGCGGCGCCAGGCGGAGATCGACGTTTTTCTTGAAGATCAGGAGAAACGGCGGCTGGCCGACGAGTATCGCGCCGCCTATGACGCATGGGCGGGATCGCATGGCGAGGCTCCCCCTTAGGGGACAGCGCTTTCCAGCGCGAACACCCGGAGCGCGGAGGACAGATTGGCCCCGCCGCGCGAGGCGTCGACCTCGGCCACCAGCGCGCTGAGGGAAATGCCGCGCGTGGCGGCGAGGGCTTCTAGCCGGCGCCAGAAGGCCGCCTCCAGCGCGAGGCTTGTGCGATGGCCGGCGATGGTGAGCGAACGCTTGCGCGAGGGCGTCCCGTCAGGACTCATCCGCGCCGTCGAGTCGGTGGCCGTCCAGCGCGCGTGTCGCGAGATCGCGGCGTTGGGCCTCCGCCTCCGTGTGAGCTTTTGCGCGGCCAAAGCGGACGCGACGCTCCGCCGCCTCGCGCTCGGCCTTTTCGCGCATCTTGCGTTTACGCGCCTGACGCAGATTGACGATCTCGCTCACAAGGCGGCCGCTTATTTCTTGCGGAAAGAATCAATGGAGACGACTTTTGCGGCGTCGCCCTCGCCGATCTTCTCAGGCGCCCTTACGAGCGCCGGGATCGGCGTCTCGGCCTTGCGGGAGGGAACGGCGGAGGGCGCGATTTTGGGCTTGAGCTTGGGCTCGATCCTGGCCTCCGGCTCCGCCTCGGCGGGTCGCGCGGCTTCGGCCACGCGGGGCTCCAGCTTGAAGCCAAAGGGAACGGAGGGGTCGCTGAAACCGGTGATCGCATCGAACGGAATCGTCAACCGTTCGGGCCGGCGCGAGAAATTGAGGCTGACCTCGAACGCTTCGCCGACGACGGCGAGATCCCAGAACTCGTGCTGCAAAATAATCGCCATTTCGTCGGGATAGCGCAGCTTGATCGACGCGGGCAGGCCGACGCCGGGCGCGTTGGTCTTAAACGAAATGTTGAAATGATGCTCGCCGCGCAGGCCGTCGCGCGCCGTGTCGCCAAGCACCTTCTTGACGACCGACCTCAGCGCGTCCTGAACCAGAAGATCGTACCGGATTAAGTCCGCGCCCATGTAGCTCGCTCTGTTCCGCAAGTGGTCCATATATAAAGGGTGCGCCCAGCGCAATTCGTCTGGCGTCGGGCGGCCTCACGCAAATTTGCGCGCCGCCGCGCGGTGATCGGCGAGCAGGGCCGCAAGATCGAGCCCGACCACGGCGCCGTCCACCACCCGCCAGCGCCCCGCCACCATCACGCGGTCCGCGCGATGCGCGCCGCACAGCACAAGCGCGCTGATCGGGTCCTGCGCGCCGGAGAAACGCGGTTCATCGAGCGTGAATAGCGCCACATCCGCCGCCAGGCCGACCGCGATGCGCCCGATGTCGTCGCGTCCCAGACATTTCGCGCCGCCTTCCGTCGCCCAGCGCAACGCGTCGCGCGGCGTGACGCGGGGGCCGTAGCGCAGCCGCTGCAACAGCAACGAATGGCGCACGGACTCCATCATGTTGGAACTGTCGTTGGAGGTGGAACCGTCGACGCCCAGCGAAACCGGCGAACCTGCCGCTTCGAAATCGGGCACGGGGCAGATGCCCGCCTGAAGCCACATGTCCGCCGCCGCCAGATGCGTGATCCCGACGCGCGCCCGGCCCAGACGCAATATGTCGTCGGGAGAGAAATGCACGGCATGAGCGATCCAAAGCCTGTCCGTCAGCCAACCGACGCTCTCCAGAAAATCGACGCAGCGCAGGCCATGCGCTTGAACCGAGAACCGCTCCTCGTCCTCGATCTGCAACAGATGCGTATGCAGCCGCACATCCATCCTTTCGGCGAGCGCGGCGAGGGGCGCGAGCAGCGGCTTGTGGACGGCGTAGGGCGAGCAGGGGGCGAAGGCGATGCGCGTCATCGCGAGCGGCGAAGGGTCGTGATAAAGTCTGGCCACGCGCTCGCAGTCCGCCAGCACCACGTCGTCGTCCTGCACGACGTTCTCGGGCGGCAAGCCGCCATCCTTGGTCGAGAAGCTCATCGAACCGCGCGTGATGGTGGCGCGTATGCCGAACGCGCGCGCCTCCTCGATTTCAAGGTCGATAGCGTGTTCGAGACCGGCCGGGAACAGGTTGTGATGATCGGCGGTCGTCGTGCAGCCCGACAGCAGCAGTTCGGCAAGCGCCACGCGCGTCGCCAGCCTCAGGTCGCGCTCGTCCGTGCGCGCCCAGACCGGATAGAGCGCGACCAGCCACGGCACGAGATCGACATTCATGCCGGCGGGATGAGCGCGCGCGAGGGTCTGATAGAAGTGATGATGCGCGTTGACGAGACCCGGCAGAAGCACATGCCGGCTGGCGTCGAAAGTCTCGTCGACGGGCGCGGTGGGAGCCGCGCCGGGCGGCACAAGCTCCACGATCCGGGCGTTCTCGACCACGATGCCGCCCTCCGCGCCGTCGGCCAGGACGGCGAGAGGATTCTTAATCCAGAGCCTCATTTGGGGCGTTGATCCAGCCCGACGCCGTGATTGACGAATTGCAGCGTGTAACCCTTCTTGTAGTCGAGATCGGCCTTGACGAGGCCGGCCTTCACCATTTTCTCGAAAAAGTCCTTCATGTGCTCGTCGGACATGGCGCCGATGCCTTTCGTCAGAGTGTCCCCAGAATCGACGATGCCATATTCTTTGATCTTGGCGATCGAATAGGCGATCTGGTCGTCGGTCATCTCGGGATTGTCTTTCTTGATCGCATCGTTGGCCTTTTTGTTGTCGCCGTAGAGATAATGATACCAACCCAGCGTCGAAGCGTCGACGAAGCGCTGAACAAGGTCTGGTTGTTTTTCAACCAGGTCCTTGCGGGCGATCACCGTCGTCGCATAACTCGAATAGCCGTAGTCGGAGAGCAGGAAGATGTTGGGCTTGAAATGGCCCTGCGCCTCGACCGAATAGGGCTCCGCGGTCAGATAACCCTGCTGGATCGAATGGGGATCGGAGATGAAGGTCGCCGAATTGTAATTGTAGGGTTTGACGTTTTCGTCCTTGAAACCCCAGGCGGTGCGCATCCAGCTGTAATAGGTCGCGAGCGCGCCCTTGCTGACGATGGCCGTCGCCTTGGGTAAATCCTCCCATTTTTCCATCCCGGCGTTTGGGTGCGCCATCATGATGAGCGGGTTCTTCTGGAAATGCGCGGCGACGGTGACGGTCGGCAATTCGTGCTCGACGTTGTAGAAATCGCCGAGAACGTCGCCGCCCATGTAAAATTCGATCTTGCCGGAGATCAATAGCAGGCCGCCGTTCGACGACGGGCCGCCGGGCAGGATTTTGACGTCGAGCCCATATTTCTCGAACGTGCCGTCGGCCAGCGCCTGATAATAGCCGCCCGCTTCCGGGTCGGCGAGCCAGTTGGTGCCGAACGTGACTTTATCCAAGGCCTGAGCGGGGCTGAACGCACCTATCCCCACGGCCAATGACGCAACGACACCCCAGCGCATGATGTATCCCCCAAGAAACGCGATATGACTGTAACATAACGCGACC
>JAYVYJ010000159.1:0-5457 GCA_043784465.1 Hyphomicrobiales bacterium | reverse complement strand
GAACCGCATTCCAGGACTCGTCATACGGGATTCCTCGCACCAAATCGCCAACTGCCGGTTGCATTTTTGCGCCCGAAAAAATGAGGGGATCGCTGAGGGAGCAACGGCGTTCCACTCAGGGGCGCGGACGTCGTCGTCGCGCCGACGGCGGCGGGGGTCGTGGTGACGTTCGACGCCCCCGGCTACACGCTGGGCGCTCTGACGCTGCAAAGCGCGACGGGCGTGTTGCAGGGCGGCAATCTGGCGGTGACGTCAGGCGTGACTTTGACGGCGGCGACGGTTCTGGGGCCGTATGCGCTGATCGCAGGCGGGGCGAGCCAGGCGACCGGGCTGACGCTCGGCGGCGGCGCCGTGCTCTATAACCGGGGCGCGATGACCCAGGCGGCGGGCGCGGTCGAAATCGGCACGTCGAAGACGTCGCGGGCGCGGATCGTCAATCTTGTCGGCGCCCAGTGGAACGACGCCGACAACAGCGGCGTGACCCAGGGGACCGGCGCGGGCGGGTGGTTCGTCAATCGGGGCGCGTTCACCGCTTCCGCGGGCCGGGGCGTCGCGCTCATCGACGCGAATTTCTTCTCCAACGGCGCTCTCGGCGTCGCGGCCGGGGGAACTGTCGACTTCAACGGGCCGCATGCGATGCTCTCGGGGACGATCGGCGGCGGCGGCCTCGTCAAATACGGCGCCGCCGTCGTCGCGACGCTCGGCGCGCTGACCGTGACGGCGACCAGTCAGACAAATTACGGCGTGGTCCATCAGGTCGGGACGATGACGTTGAGCGGCGCCCAGACGATCACCAGCTACGGCGCCTGGAACTTTGACGGCGACGTCTCGATGCTGGTGGGCGCGGGGGACAGCGCGGCTGTCAAATTTCTCACCTCCTCCGGCCTCATCGTCGCCAAGACGGCGGGAACTGGCGTCAGCCTCGTGGGCGCCAGCGCAGCGATCGGCGGCGACGTGAACATCGCGAGCGGCACGCTGGAGTTTGCGGGCGCGACCAGCGTCTTCACCGGCTCCATCTATGGCGCCGGGACGCTGGAGATCGCCGCAGGCGCGGCGGAATTCGAGGGTCGCTTCAGCCCGGAGTCGATCTCGGTCGCCCATCTCGTTCTTGCGGGCGGGACCACAAGCATTCTCGGCGGCGTGACGGTTTCAGGCGACTTCGCGGCGCAAACGGGCTCCACGCTCGCACTGAGCGTGCCGCTTTCAGGCGGCTACGTCGGCAACGGCGTCCTTCACCTTGCCGGGACGGCCGAACTTTCGGGCCTCAACGTCACCGCCACGGCAGGCTCAAGCAACCCCTGCCAACTCGTCGTCGAAACCACGGCCACCGTGTCCGGGTTGACGATTGGCGGCGTCGCGGAGCTTTTTGATCGCGGCGTCGTCACGCAAACGGGCGGCGATGTCATCCTCGGAGATACGCTCGCCAACGACGGCGCCTTCCTGACCATCGCCAACGGCGGCGTTTGGAACATCACCGACGCGAGCGGAATCGGGCTCGGGGCCGACCCCTATTCGAGGTTCAGCATCGGCTATAACAACGGCTTCAGCACGACCCCGGGCCTGTTGGAAAAGTCAGGCGCGGGGGTCAGCGTCATATCGCCGGTCGTCAACAACAATTCCTCGAACGTCGTGACGAGCGTCGGAGTCCAGTACGAGGGCCTTGAAGTGACCGGCGGGACGCTGGAACTGCAAAATGGCGTAGGGGGAACCGGGACAGACAACATCGTGGGCGCCGGGACGCTCGCCTTCGACAGGGAAGTGCTGGCCGGACAAACGGTGTCGTTCTTCGGCTCCGGAGGTACGCTCGAGATCAACAACATCAGTAATTTTCACGCCGCCATCGTCGGCTTCGACATCGTGGGCGGCGGCGACACGCTGCTGATCGGACTCAATATGCAATTCACCGGCGCGACTGAGACTGCGACGGCGGCGACGCTCAATTTCGCAGCGGGCGTGCATGCCTTTTCGCTTGAGTTGAAGGGCGATTATCGAGGCGGAACGTTCACCGCGCAACCGGTGGCGGGCTTCGGTGTGAAAGTCACCTATTGAGCCGCGCATTTTTTCTTTCGGCGTGCACCCGGGCTTGCGGAACTAAAAAGGAACATTTAAGGACTGTTCGGGAATTGTTTACGTCTTGCCCCCAATCGTTGGGGCGGGGCTTGGGGCTGAGCGAATCGGCCTGACCCGGAGGTCGCCATGCTGACCAAGAAACAGAGCGAACTGTTGCGCTTCATCCATGAGCGTTTACAGGCCGAAGGCGTGCCGCCCAGTTTCGATGAGATGAAGGAGGCGCTCGACTTGCGCTCCAAGTCGGGAATTCATCGGCTCATCATGGCGCTGGAAGAGCGCGGCTTCATAAAACGCCTCGCCAACCGCGCCCGCGCCATCGAAGTCTTGCGCCTGCCCGAATCCGCCACCGTGCAGACAGCGGCGCGGCCGCGCGCGGCGTTCTCGCCGAGCGTGATCGCCGGAAGCCTGGGCCGTACGCGCGCCATTTCGCCCTCCGTCAACGACAATCCGCCGGTGATGATCCCGGTCATGGGCCGTATCGCCGCCGGCACGCCCATCGAGGCGATCCAGTCGCGCACCCAGACGATCCCCATGCCCGCCGAATTTCTGGGGACAGGCGATCATTTCGCGCTCGAAGTGCGCGGCGATTCGATGATCGACGCCGGCATCCACGAGAACGACACCGTCATCATCCGCAAGCAGGACAGCGCCGACACGGGGGATATCGTGGTCGCGCTGATCGACGGCGAAGAAGCGACGCTGAAGCGGTTGCGCAAGCGCGGCGCCTCCATCGCGCTGGAAGCCGCGAACCCGGCCTACGAGACCCGCATCTTCGGGCCGGATCGCGTGAAAATACAGGGGCGGCTGGTCAGCCTGCTACGCAAGTATTGACACGCGCAAATAAAGTGGCCGGTCTGGCGCAATCCTGAGGAGGCCACTCCTAGACTGACCAGACCGGCCGACCTTGTGGACCCGAGCGATGCGGCGGACCCGGGCGACCCACAAGGTATTCCTGAATTCGTTGCCTTACCGAGATTTTCGTTTCGACTTGTCAGTCTTGCTTGTTACGCTCCGCTTCTTTAGCGCATCGCGCCGGGCAGGCAATCGGAAGCTTTGTCAGTTAGCCCGCAACCTTTTGTTTACCTTTACAGCTAAGGTTATCGAGGCCGGGGGCGGGGCGAACGCCGAAGCGACGCCGCCTTGCGCCCGCGACTTTCGCGCGCCAAGGTTTTCTCATGCGAATCGGACGAGCGCTGCCGGGCTTGCCTTCTCGATCCCCGGCCGATGATTTCGAAAGCCAGCGCGCGGTTGGGGAACCCGCGTTCACGGTGGACGTCGAGGGCTTCGAGGGGCCGCTCGATCTGCTGCTGGAGCTTGCGCGCAGGCAGAAGGTCGATCTTGCCCGCATTTCGATCCTGCAACTGGCCGACCAATATCTCGCCTTCGTCGAGGAGGCGCGCAAACGGCGGCTGGAGTTGGCGGCCGATTATCTGGTGATGGCGGCCTGGCTCGCCTACCTAAAATCCCGGCTGCTGCTGCCCATCCCCCCCAAAGAGGCGCCCGACGACCCCGCCGATCTTGCCGGGGCGCTGGCCGAAAAGCTGCGCCGGCTCGAAGTCATCCGCCGCGCCGCCGACCTCTTGATGAAGCGCCCGCAACTGGGGCGGGACGTGTTCGCCCGCGGGGCCCCGGAATCCATCGATCTGCCGGCGACGCCGGATTTTTCCGCGACGCTCTACGATCTCATTTCGGCCTATGCGCGCCAGACGCAAAAGCGGGCGCGCACGTTTGTTCGCATGAAGCCGCGCGAGGTGTGGACGCTGGCTCAGGCGCGCGACGCGTTGGGCCGGACGATCGGCGTGGCGGTCGATTGGACGAGCCTCGATCATTGGTTGCTGGAATTCGGCGTCGAGCCGAAGCTGCGGCGCTCGGCGCGCGCGTCCTCGTTCTCGGCGTCGCTGGAACTCGTGCGCGAGGGCCGCATCGAATTGCGCCAGGACGCCCATTTCGCGCCGCTGTTCATGCGTCGGGTCGAGCCGCCCGAGGCGGCGCCTGCGCTCGCGCTGGTGGAAATGTGAGATCTCCGATGGCTGTCGTCGCCCGCCTGTTCGAATCCCCGCAAATCCGTTTCACCCCGGAGGACCTGCGCGTCGTCGAAGCGCTTTTGTTCTCCTCGGCGGAGCCGCTGGAGGAGGCGACGCTGGCTTTGCGCTTGCCCACGGGATGCGACGTGAAGGGGGCGCTGGAGGAATTGCAGCGCCAATATGCGGGGCGCGGCGTGCAGGTGGTTCGGCTGGCGGGGCGATGGATGTTTCGCACCGCGCCCGACATGGCGTGGCTGCTGGCGCGCGAGGAGGCCGAGAAGAAGAAGCTTTCGCGCGCGGCGATCGAGACGATGGCGATCGTCGCCTATCACCAGCCCGTCACGCGCGCCGAAATCGAGGACATTCGCGGCGTATCCGTCGCCAAGGGGGCGCTCGACGTGCTGATGGAGGCGGGTTGGGTGCGCATCCGGGGACGCCGCAAGGCGCCAGGGCGGCCGATCACCTACGGCACGACGCACAGGTTTCTCGTGCATTTCGGCCTCGAACAGATCGGCGATCTGCCGGGCCTCGATGAGTTGCAGGGGGCGGGCCTGTTCGAGGGACGGCTGCCCCCGGGATACGGCGTGCCGCGTCCCGACGACGCCGTGGCTTTGCGGCCCGACGAGGAGCCGCTGGACCCGTCCGAACAATTAGAGGAAGCTTGGCGGCCGATGCGGCGCGACGGCAAGGATGAGCCGGCCACGAATCGGCCTTCAAAGCCGCCGAAGCTTTCGGTTTGACGACACGGAGCCAGCGATGCGGAAATTATGGACGGCCTTTGCGGCGGCGGCGCTCTCAACGGGCGCGGCCGCGGCCGATCCCGTATCGCTCGCGGCGTATCGCGCGGGCTATGAGATCGCGCTCGGCGGCGTCAATTCCGACCGCTCGATGAAAGCCGACGCGCCGATTTCGGCGTCAGGGTTGATCGCCTACGAATTCCGGGGTTCGGCCTGCGAGGGCTACACGTCGAACTTCCGGCAACTGACGGAATTGCAGCGTTCTGAAGGCGGCTCGGTCGCTTCCGACATCAACGCTGTGTCCTTCGAGGATCCCGACGCAAAGCTGCTGCGCTTCGAGATCACCACGCAATCGGGCGCCGATTCGCAGCCGCAGGTGTCCGGCTCAGCGGCGCGGGCGGACGACGGGGGCATCGGCGTCGATCTGGTCAAACCCGGCAAGGAGAAAGTCACGCTCGGCCACGACGTGTATTTTCCCACCCAACACGTCGAACGCATTATCGAGACGGCGTCAGCGGGGGGACGGGTGCTGGAAGCGCGGGTGTTCGATGGCTCGGACACGGGCAAGAAGGTCTATTCGACGCTCGCCATCATCGGGCTGGAGCGCAAGGGTGCGAGCCCGGATT
>JAYVYJ010000158.1:0-11398 GCA_043784465.1 Hyphomicrobiales bacterium | reverse complement strand
CAATCACAGACTCGCATAGCGGGCATGGACTGGGTGAGCAGCCAACCCAAGGTTGCAAAAAGTAAGCGAGAAAAAATGAGGGGATGGCTGAGGGGGCGGAGGGGTCGTCGGGCGCTCTTTTGCGCCATGCTCAATGCAAACCGTCTTGCGGCTTATGATTATACTTGCCAAATCTTTGTGTGAGCTGCTGAGGACGTCCTCGCGAGCCTAGCGAAGCGCTTAATCTCGCGAAGGTCGCCAGTTAACGGCATAGAATGGAGACTGCGGCACGGATGGATCTCTTCGCAACGCTCGCGCTGACGTCGCCCACGGTTTGACGGTTGCGCGGGGCGCATTGCTGTTGGGTCCGGAGTCGCCGTGAGGATCGTCCTGATCGGCCTTCATTTCGCCGAGATCGTCGCCCGCCTCGCCCTTGCGTTGTCAAGGGACCACGACGTCGAAGTCTATGTCGCTCAGCCCGCCGCCGACCGCGAATGGACGCAGGCGCTGCGGCGCGAAACGGAAGCCGCCGTCCGGGTGGTCTACCTGCCGCACCCTCACCGCGCCTGGGCGCTCTGGCACGGCTGGAGGCTTGCTCGCGCGGTAACGAGATTTGCGCCGGATGTCGTGCATGTTCAGGAGGCGGCGGGTTGGACGGTCTGGGCGTTCCTGTGGCTGCCGCGGGCGAATTTCTCATGGCGCCGTATCGAGCGCCGCCTTTCGTCATGGCCGGGCTTGTCCCGCCCCTCCACGCGGCTGGACCATGCCTCTTGTCCGGAAGAGACTGGCAGCGCATGGGCGATAGGCGACCATCGGCGTCGCTGCGGTTCAGCGTCGATGGCCGGGACGAGCCTGGCGATGACGGCGAGCGTCGTTTCGGCTCCCGCTCTGGCGGCCCCGGCTTTCGTGCTCACAGTACACGATCCCCATCCCCATTCGGGCGACGCCCGCGCGCGGGCGCGCACGCGATGGGCGGACATGCGGGTGCGGCGGCGCGCGGACGGGGTGATTGTGCACGGCGAGGCTCTGGTCCGCGCGATGGAGGCGCAGGAGCCGAGCCTTCTCGGGCGCATCCACGCCGTTCCCCACGGCGCGCTGGGCGTGGCGGCGCGCGCCTCGCCGCCGCCGGGAAAGGGGCGCTTTCTGATGTTCGGGCGGCTTCAGGCTTACAAGGGGCTTGGAACGCTGCTCGACGCGGTCGAGATTCTGACCGCGCAGAACCGGCGCTTCGAGGTGCTCATCGCCGGGACGGGCGACGATCTGGAACGGCGCAGGGCGCGCGTCGCCTGCTTCGCGACGGTCAAGCTGGACGAACGGTACATCCCCGCGGAGGACGTCGCGGCCCTGTTCGGGTCTTGCGACGCCGTCGTGACGCCCTATCTCGACGCGACGCAGAGCGGGGTGGGCGCGCTGGCGTTCGCTGCGGGCCGTGCTGTTATCGCGACCGATGTGGGCGCGCTGCGGGAGGTCGTGCGCGACGGGGAAAACGGCCTGATCGTCCCCGCCGGCGACGCGCTCCGTCTGGCCGAGGCGATGGCGCGAATTCTCGACGAACCGGGCCTGGCGGCGCAACTGGGGCGTTGCGCCCGCGAAATCGCGGAAGGGGAACTGAGCTGGACGGGAATTGCGGAGCGAACGGTGCGGGTCTACCAGACCGCACGGGAAGCCAAGAAGGAACGCCGACGTCTTGGGTCGCTTTTAAAGGCGGCGGCGAGCGCGCCCCCCATTCACCCCGGTCCCGATCTGGATTAGGAATGGGGCATGACCTCTGACGAAACCCTCGCCGAATTCCGCGCCGCCGGCGCTCTGCTCGAAGGACATTTTATTCTGAGTTCGGGGCGCCGTTCGAGCGTATTCCTGCAGAAGATGTTTGTGTTTCAGGACCCCGCGCGCACGGAAAAGCTATGCCGGGCTCTGGCCGAAAAGGCGCGCGCCAAATTCGGCGAGATCGACATCGTCGTTTCGCCCGCGCTTGGCGGCATCGTGCCGGGTTACGAGACCGCGCGCGGGTTGGGCGCAAAGGCGATATTCGTCGAGCGCGAGAACGGAGTTTTCGTCCTGCGGCGCGGCTTCACGATTCCCAAAGGCGCGCGGGTGCTGATGGTCGAGGACATCATCACCACGGGGCTTTCCTCGCGCGAGTGCCTCGCCGCGCTTAAGCTTCATCCGGGCGAGATCGTCGGCGCGGCCTGCCTGATCGACCGATCAGGGGGCAAAGCGGACATCGGCTACCCGCGCGTCAGCCTGTGCACGCTCGACATTCCCGATTATCCCGCCGACGCGCTGCCGCCCGAACTGGCGGCGCTTCCCGCCGTAAAGCCTGGCAGCCGCATCGAGACGACCTGAGGAGTTTCGCGATGTCCGAACTGCGTCTTGGCGTCAACATCGACCACGTCGCCACGGTGCGAAACGCGCGCGGCGGCTCCGCGCCCGATCCGGTGCGCGCGGCCCTGCTGGCCATTGAGGCGGGCGCGGACGGGATCACCGCGCATCTGCGCGAGGACCGTCGCCACATCCGCGACGACGACATGGCGCGGCTCAAGGCGGCGATCTCAAAGCCGCTCAATTTCGAGATGGCGGCGACCGATCAGATGCTCGACATCGCGCTGCGCATCAAGCCGCACGCCGCCTGCCTTGTGCCCGAAAAGCGCACCGAGCGCACGACGGAGGGCGGGCTCGACGTGGTCGGCCAGCACGATCACCTGCGGCCTTTCATCGCCGAATTGAGCCGGGCGCGGGTGCGCGTGTCGCTGTTCGTCGAGCCCTCGCGGGCGGCGCTGGAGGCGTCGGCCTCGTTGAAGGCGCCGGTCGTCGAGCTTCATACGGGCGCGTGGTGCGACGCTCTCGCGCAGGGCGAGCGGGACAAGGCGGAACATGAATTCGAGCGGCTGCGCGCGGCCGCGGCCCTGACCGCGAAGCTGGGCCTCGAATGTCACGCCGGCCATGGGCTGGATTACGCTACCGCGCGCACGATCTCGGCGCTGCCGGAGATCAGGGAACTCAATATCGGCCATTTCCTGATTGGCGAGGCGATCTTCGTCGGGCTGGCGCCAAGCGTGCGCGCGATGCGCGCCGCGATGATCGAGGGACGCCAGTGATTTTGGGAATAGGCAGCGATCTGTGCGACATCGCGCGCATCGAGCGGACGCTGGAGCGCTTTGGGCCAAAGTTCGTCGCGCGGTGCTTTACGCCCGTCGAGATCGCCAAGAGCGAGCGGCGCAAGGAGCGCGCAGCCTCCTACGCCAAGCGGTTCGCGGCCAAGGAAGCCTGCGCCAAAGCGCTGGGCACGGGTCTCAATCAGGGCGTGTTCTGGCGCGACATGGGCGTGGTCAATTTGGCCAGCGGCGCGCCGACGATGAAGCTGACGGGGGGGGCCGCCCAGCGGCTGGCGGCGATCACGCCTGCGGGCGCAGCGGCCTTCATCCATCTGACGATCACAGATGAATATCCGCTGGCGCAGGCGTTCGTCGTCATCGAGGCGCGTTGATGGCGCCGCCGCGCGTCATCGAGCCGTTGACCCACGCGGACGGGTTGACTCGCTGCCCTTGGCCGGGGACCGACCCGCTCTATGTCGCCTATCACGACGAAGAATGGGGCGTTGCCGAATGGGACGACCGGGCTTTGTTCGAGAAGCTGATGTTGGACGGGTTTCAGGCGGGCCTGTCGTGGATCACGATCCTGCGCAAGCGCGAGGCGTTCCGCGCCGCTTTCGACGGCTTCGACCCGGAGAAAATCGCGCGCTACGGCGAGGCCGATTTTGCGCGGCTGATGGCGAACCCCGGCATCGTGCGCAACGGCGCCAAAGTGCAGGCGGCGCCCGCCCTGGCCCGCGTGTGGCTCGATGTGCAGGCTCAGGGCGGCTTTGCGCGCCATGTCTGGGGTTTCGTCGACGGGCGCGCGGTGACGCACCCGCGCCGTACGCTCGCCGACGTGCCGGTCACCAGCCCGCAGGCGGAAGCTTTGTCGAAGGACCTGAAGCGCCGCGGCGCCAATTTCGTGGGGCCGACGATCGTTTACGCGTTCATGCAGGCGGTAGGCATGGTCAACGATCATCTAGGCGATTGCTGTCGCCATGCCGCCTGCGCCGGGCGCGGAGGTTGAGAGCCTGGCAGCGCATGCTTTCGGGGCGGCGGCTCGACCTGATCGATCCCTCCCCGCTCGACGTGGAAATCGAAGATGTGGCGCACGGTCTCGCCCGCGTGGCGCGCTGGAATGGACAGACCAAAGGCGCCGAGATTTTCTCGGTCGCGCAGCATTCGCTGCTGGTCGAGGCGATCTTCACCGCATTCGACCCTTCGGCTCCGCGCGAGGCGCGGCTCGCCGCGCTGCTGCATGACGCGCCCGAATATGTGATCGGCGACATGATCTCGCCGCTGAAGGCGGCGGTGGCGGGGGAGTACAAGGCCGTCGAGCGGCGTTTGCTGACGGCGATTTTCCTGCGCTTTGGCCTCAAGCCTGCGATGGCGCCCGATCTCGCCAGGGCGATCAAGGCGGCCGACTCCGATTCCGCGTTTTTCGAGGCGACCGAACTGGCGGGCTTCCGGCTGGCGGAGGCGGGCAAGATTTTCCGGAAGCCCCGCGTTGCGCGCGAAGATTTTGCAGCCTATCTCGCCCCCTGGCGGCCGGACCACGCGCAGGCGCGGTTCCTCGCCCGTTTCGCCGAACTCGACGCCTGAGGAAATGCCGAATGCCGCGACTGCACGTCTGCTCGCTCGCTCTCATCGAGGCGGAGATCGCCCGCACGGGCGCACGCTCGCTGGTCACGCTGCTGTCGCCGGGCACGCCGATCGAGCGGCCCACGCTGATCGACGCGCATCGCCACCTCAACATCGCGATGTCCGACATACTCGATCACATGCCGGGTCAGGTGCGCCCGGAGATGGATCATCTCGACGCGTTCCTGGGGTTCGTCGACGGCTGGGACCGGCGCGAGCCGATGTTGATCCATTGCTACGCGGGAGTCTCGCGCTCTACGGCCTCCGCCTTCATCGCCGCCTGCAAGTTGTCGCCGCATCGCGAGGAGGCCGAAATCGCGCAGGCGCTCCGCGCAGCCTCGCCGACGGCGACGCCGAATTTGCGCTTCGTCAAGCTGGCGGACGAGCGGCTCGGGCGCGGCGGGCGCATGGTGAGCGCCATCGAGGCGATCGGGCGCGGGCAGGAATGTATGGAGGGCGTGCCGTTCGCGCTGGAGCTTTAGGCGAGCCTTCGAAACCGCCAAGTGGAAAGAAAGATAATTGCGAGCGCAGGCGTCTTTCGACTTCGATGTCTCAGGCCGTGTGGCCGACCGGCCCGAATATTTTTTCGCGCTTTTTCCCTGCGCCGCAAAAGCGCGGGTCACGCTCAAGCCGATAGTCGAATCTTCCTTGCTTTCGGCAAGTGCTGCTTCCTGCACTCTGGATTTGTGTCTCGCCCGAGCCAAAAATTCTGCATCTTCCTTGGTGGTGGTCTCCCTAACCTGGAGGGGCGCTTCGTCTGCGCTCGAAAGCGACAAAAGTTAAAAAAACCCAAACCTTTATCAGAACCCCGCTGCCTCCATCGACAGATGCACCTTGTTCTGGAACGTTGCGTCTTCGCCCCTGGCGAGCAAGTCCGAGTGAGCTGCGATGGCGTCGCACAGTGCGCCGACCCAGCCCATTTCGGCTTTGCCAAAGTCGCCCAGCACGAACGGCATCACCAGCTCTCGTGCGCCGGGATGGCCGATGCCGAGCCGCACGCGCTTGTAATCGTTGCCAATATGCGCCGTGATCGAACGCAAGCCGTTGTGGCCCGCGTTGCCGCCGCCGACCTTTACGCGCAGCTTGGCGGGGCCAAGGTCGAGTTCGTCGTGAAGCACGACGACCGCCTTGAGGTCGAGCTTGTGGAAGCGCATGGCCTCGCCGACGCTCTGGCCGGACTCGTTCATAAAAGTCTGCGGCGCCAGCAGGGCGACGCGGGTCTGGCCGATCGCTCCGTCGGCGATGAAACCCTGAAAGCGGGTGCGGAAGGGCGGGAAATTGTGTTCGCGGGCTATCGCCTCGACAGCCATGAAACCGATGTTGTGGCGGTTCCGGGCGTAGCGCGCGCCGGGATTGCCGAGGCCGGCGATCAACAGCATGGGACGCCTCGAAAACGAGCCGCTCGCGCAAGGCCCTGGCGGAAGGAATGAACCGCCCGCGAAAACCGCGGGCGGCGGGTCTTACTTCTTGGCGGCGGGCTTGGCCGGGGCGGCGGCCTTGGCGGGAGCGGCGCCCTTCGCGGGAGCTGCGGCGGGGGCCTTGCCGCCCTTGGCCGCCGCGGCGGCGGGCGCGGCAGCGGCGGCTGCAGCGGCGGGCTCCTCGGGCAGCACGGTCGGCGGTACGATGGTCACCACGGTCGCGGTCGGCTTGCCGGTCGAGCGGCAACCCGGCGGCAGTTTGAGATCGGCGATGTGGACCGCGTCATGGAAATCGAGCGCGCCGATATCGACCTCGACCGCGTCGGGGATATCGTCGGCGGGGACGAGCAGCTCTAGCGAATGATTGACGATGTTGACCGTTCCGCCCTTCTTGACGCCCGGCGCGGTGTCGCGGTTAATGACATGGAGCGGGATCGAGGTGCGCACGCGCGAGCCCGAACGCAAGCGCAGGAAATCGACATGCAGCGGACGGTCGGTGACGACGTCGAGTTGATAATCGCGCGGCAGGACGCGCTCCTTGCGGCCCTCGATTTCAAGTTCGAAGATCGTCGTCAGGAAATGCCCTGCGTAGATGTGCTTGTTGAGGTCCTTGAAATCGACCGTGATCGGTTCCGGTTTCTCGCCGCCGCCATAAATGACGCCGGGTACGCGGGCTTCGCGACGTACGTGGCGGGCGGCCCCCTTGCCTGTCCCGCTACGCGTCACGGCCGCGAGTTGCTTGATCGCCGCCATGTCGTGTGTTCCTTTAGAGTCAATCCCGCCTCGCCTCCAGGGGTGTCGGAAACGGCGGGAAGCGCGAGCCTATAGGCGATGCGGCCTTTACGGGCAAGGGGGCGTCGCGAGCAGCGCCCGGCAGGCCTCGACGATAGCCCGCACGTCGTAGTGCGCGAGGCCGTCCTGCGGCGGCGGCGTCGTCACCCGGCGATAGGGCGCTCCGAGGCCCGTCTCCATGAACAACCGCAGCGACTCCCAGTCGGGATAGCCGGGCACGACGATCTCCACCACCCGAGGTTCGCCGCACAGCACGAGGTTCAGCAGGCCTGCGCCGTGCAAGCCGACGATGATTTCCGCGTCGGCGAAGGTTTTGAGATAATTTTCGCCGAGGCGGCTCACGACGACGCTTTCGAAGCCAAGCTCGCCCAGCGCGCGCGCCAGTTCTTCGGCATTGGCGAAGCGGGGCTCGCGGTCGTCGCCCCGGCCGGAATCCTCGCGCGAAATAAACAGGCGGCGCTTTACGGCGCCGCGCAGATCGGCCATCGACGCAGCGAGCCTGGCGCGCAGCCGCACCACGCCGCCGCGCGCGATGGCCCGGCCCGCAGGCGCAAAATGGGTGGTCGGCACGAACAGCCGGCGGAATTTGAGAAAGCGGCGGCCAGTGAACACGGGCGCCCGGGGGCCGACCGCACGCCGGAAAATCTCGGCCATCGCGGGATAGGCGAAGCCTGGCCCCGCCAGCACGGGGAGGACGTCGGCGCCTATATGGGCTTGGCAATCGTCGAACGTCGCCGCCTGAACCAGCGTATCGTGCATCAGATGCGCGAAATTGAAGCTGGTCAGGCGTGAATCGAACACGAAGGCCGGTTCGTTAATCGCTGCCATCTCGGCGGGCGGGGGCAGGCTGACGAGGCAATGGCCGCGCCACGGATCGAACCGATGAATATAATTCTCGGCGAAAATCTTCTCGACGAGATCGGGCGCCCCGCCGCCTTCGCCGCGCATCCATCCCTCCGGCAGCCGCTGGTTGTTGAAAAGGATGCGGCCGTCCGCCACGACGAAGCCCGAGGGCGTCACCACCGCGTCCGCCAGTTCGAAGAAGCCGCGCGGGAGACTGTCGGGCCAGCCGATGTCGTCGAGGCTGAAAATCGTAGTCTTGGCGAAGAGGGGATGTTCGACGCCCGCGATGCGTAGATGCAGGGCGGGGCGGCCCTCGGGCGTCGGCGTCTGCGTAAGCAGGTCGCGCAGGCGCCGCCTCTGGGCGTCGCTCAGCGGTCCCAGCAGGTCGAACGGCGCTTCGGCGGGCGGCGACGGTTTACGCCAGAGCCGCAGGAAGGCCGGGATCGCCGCGCCCCTCAGCCGACGCAAGACGCCCAAGCCGCCCTGAACGCCGCCGCGTTCAACCGCACCTGCGCCGCCGTATCGCCGGGCTTGTAAAGCGCCGAACCCAGCCCGAAGCCCGTGGCGCCGGCTTTTACATAAACCGCCATATTGCCGGGCGCGATCCCGCCCACGGGCAGGATCGGCGTACCCTTGGGCAGCACGGCCCCCCACGCCTTGACCACGGCAGGCGTAATCATCTCGGCTGGGAACGCCTTGACGCCGTCCGCGCCCGCCGCCAGCGCCGCGAACGCCTCGCTGGGCGTCGCTGCGCCGGGTAGGCACAACAATCCACGCAGTTTGGCGCGCGCGACGACCTCGACATTGGTGTTGGGCGTGACGATCAGGTCGCCACCTGCATCGGCCACCGCGTCCACCTGAGCGACGCTCAGCACCGTACCGGCGCCGACGAACGCGCGGGCGGGGGCGAGACGGCGCACGGCGGCGATGCTGCGATAGGGGTCTGGCGAGTTGAGCGGGATTTCGATGAGGTCGAAGTTTTCCGCCAGCAGCGCCTCCGCGATGGCGGGGGCTTGCGCCGGCGTGACGCCGCGCAGGATCGCGACCAAGGGCAATTTCGCCATCGCCGCCTGAAATCGCGCGTCCATTGGACCCCTCTTTCCCCGGCGGCCTTGACAGGGCGCGACACGGCTTTCTATAGACCGCGCTTCCGGCGGGGTAGCTCAGTTGGTTAGAGCAGCGGAATCATAATCCGGAGGTCGCCGGTTCGAATCCGGCTCCCGCTACCAGTCCACTGGCCATCGACACGTCTTTTATCCGAAAACTTATCCGAAAACGCGCGCGAACACTGTGTCGACGTGCTTGAAGTGATAGCCCAGATCGAACAGCGCCTCCAGTTCCGCGTCCGACAGGGCCGCGCGCACATCCGTGTCGGCCTTTAGCAGGTTTAGGAAATCCCCCTCGCCGCGCCAGACCGGCATCGCATTGCGCTGCACGAGCGCATACGCGTCCTCGCGCGAGACGCCCTTCTGCGTCAGCGCCAGCAGCACGCGCTGCGAATGGATGAGGCCGCCGAGGCGGTCGAGGTTCCGGCGCATGTTCTGCGGGTAGATCAAAAGCTTGTCGACCACGCCGGTCAGCCGCGCGAGGGCGAAGTCGAGCGTCACGGTGGCGTCGGGCGCGATGGCGCGTTCGACCGAGGAATGGGAGATGTCGCGCTCGTGCCACAGCGCCACATTCTCCAGCGCGGGCGTCACGGCGCTGCGCACCAGCCGCGCGAGGCCGGTGAGGTTCTCGGTCAGCACCGGGTTGCGCTTGTGCGGCATGGCGGAAGAGCCCTTCTGCCCCTCCGAAAAGAACTCCTCGACCTCCAGAACCTCGGTGCGCTGGAGATGGCGGATTTCCGTGGCCAGACGCTCCACGGAGGACGCCACCACGGCCAGCGCCGCGAAAAACGCCGCATGACGGTCGCGCGGGATCACCTGGCTCGACACCGGCTCGACCTTCAGCCCAAGTTTGGCCGCGACGTGCTCCTCGACGCGCGGATCGACGTTGGCGAACGTGCCGACGGCGCCGGAAATCGCGCAGGTCGAGATTTCCTCGCGCGCCGTCACCAGCCGGGCGCGGGCGCGCTGGAATTCTGCGTAATATCCTGCGAGCTTGAGGCCGAAAGTCGTGGGCTCGGCGTGAATTCCGTGCGAGCGCCCGATGGTGGGCGTCCACCTGTGTTCGAGCGCGCGGCGCTTCAAGGCGGCCAGCAGGCCGTCGACGTCGGCGATCAGCAGATCGCTGGCGCGCTGAAGCTGCACGGCGAGGCAGGTGTCGAGCACGTCGGAACTCGTCAGTCCCTGATGCACGAAACGCGCGTCCGGGCCGATGAACTCTGCCAGGTGGGTGAGGAACGCGATGACGTCGTGTTTGGTGATGCGCTCGATCTCGTCGATGCGTTCGACGTCGAACGTCGCCCCGCCCGCCTTCTCCCAGATCGCCTTCGCGCTCGCCTCAGGAATCGCGCCGATCTCGGCGAGAGCGTCGCAGGCGTGAGCCTCGATCTCGAACCAGATGCGAAACCGGGTCGCGGGTTCCCAAAGCGCAGTCATTTCAGGGCGCGAATAGCGCGGGATCATCGGGGGCTCCGTAACAACCAGGCCCGGAGGCCTGGACGCCGGCCCACGTCATGTCCGGGCTTGTCCCGGGCATCCACGCGGTTCGGCCGAATGGCGATCAGCCAAGCCGCCAGCCGCTATCGTCTGGCAAACCTTGGACAAATCTGAACGGATCGGCGTGGGTGGCCGGGACAAGCCCGGCCATGACGGAGAAGACAGCTACAGAATCAGATTTAGCCGTCAACTCACTTGCAAAGGTCAGAGCATCTCGTTGGAGAACACGCCCACCGACTTGAATTCGGCGAAAGCCGCGTCATGCCATGTCTTCAACTCCGCCAGACCTGCGCTCGCCGTCCAGATGTCGACGTCGAGCGCCTGGCTGATTTCGTCCTCGCTCATGTCGAGCGCCCGCTCGATCGAGACGCCGAAACGCTCCATCGGCGCCCAGATCTCCGACTGGCAGCGCGGCAGGCGCGTGAAGATGAGATTGAGCTCCTTGTTGGCGGAAGAAAGCTTCTCCTGAAGCCCCATCGGACCGAAATTGCCCGCCGCCTCGTTGAGCACGATGTAGATGTGGCGCGGCCGCAGCGCGTTGCCGGCGCCGATCATCTGTACGAGACGCTGCACGTCGTCGGTGGCGTGCTTCTCGGCCTTGCAGATGCAGAAAATGTCGAACTTCGGCGCGCCCTTGCGCGCGAGCACGGTCGACAGACGACGGTCCTCGGCCCATTCGAACACGCTTTTCACGACGTTGGCGCCCATGTCGAGGATGTGGCCGCCGGTAAGGAACAGGTTGCCCAGTTCGTCCCAGTAGCGCACGGAGGCGTTCATGTTGTTCTCGGAGCGAACGGCGGTCAGGTTCGCCCCGGTGCCGAACTCCATCACCCTGCCGGGATAGAGTTTGCCGATTTTCGAACGACCGGAATCGTCGAGAAAATCCGCCGCCGCGAGTTTGAACTGCCCCCCGGAACGCCGGCCCCAAATATAAAGGAGCTGCGCGAGCGTCGTCTTGCCCTGGCCGCCGGCGTGAGCGACGCTGATCATGTTCCCCAGCACATGCACCTCCTTGGTCAATTCCCGATACTCATCGTCGCGGGCGCGCGCC
>JAYVYJ010000157.1:0-27682 GCA_043784465.1 Hyphomicrobiales bacterium | reverse complement strand
CCCCTGCAATAAGCATCCGAGTTTTCATCTGAGTCGCCTCGCTGACCTAAAAGAACCGGCCTTCCGCCAGCAATTTACATACCGCGCGCGACGCGTGGCAAGGCCTCGTCGGCGCCTGGCCCTTCCCTTTCGTTCTCAATTCTTGTTGGCCTGCTTATCCAAAGCTCGCTTGCGAACGGCAAGCGGCTGGGAATTATCGCCGTAAGTGTCCCGCAACGCGCCCCGCGAAGATTTCAGTTGGCGACGAGCGTCCACGAATAACCATCGGCGGGGCCGCCCGTGACGATGCCCTGCGTGCCGACCCGCATCGACGAGAAGGCGTTTCCCATCGGAAAGCTGCCGGACGATTTCGAAAGGCCGAAGGCTGTATTGCCGCTGCGATTCAAGAAGGCGATGCTGGCGTCGAACAAGCCGGCGCCCAGCCATGCGCCGCCGTTGGTCCCCAGCAGGCTCATATCGCCCGAGGAATAGGACCATGTATTGGTCGACCAGCTGCTCCACGTGGTGGTGAGAGTTACGCTGTTGTCGTCGTCCCAGGCGGACGAGTCGGTTGTGGAAGAAATAACGATCTGAGCCATATGAGTTTCCTCTTCGGCTGATCGGCACGCCGTGTGCGCCCCGCAATATCTGCGGGACGTAGGCCTATTACGGAATGGTCCCCCTCCCGCCTCCGTGGGCTCGGCCGCCAAGTCTCTTGCAATTTAGCGCGCCCGCACCCACTCGCCCTCGTCGCCCTCGCGCCAATAACTCACAGCCGCCCCCGCGGCGGAGAGCGCCTTCCACGCCACCCGCGCAGCGGCCAGCGCCTCGTCGTCGCGCGCCTCGAACATCACGACGATCTCCGCCGTTTCCGATCCCGTGAAACGCGGCGCGTCGGCGGGGTTCAGCAGCACGCGCAGGCTCGCCCCGTTGGGGTTCTCTCCCGACTCGGTGAGGAAGATCGGCTGGCTGGCGGGGTCGCCGTCGCCGGGGCCGCCATGGGCCAGAAAACTATCGTCGCGATAGGTCCACAGCCGCTCGTCGAGCGCGTCGCGCGCGGCGGCGTCGCGGGTCTGCACGACGGCGCGAACGCCCCGGGCCAGCGCCGCCTCCAGAAAATCGGGAAGCGCGGACTCGAGCCTGCGCCGCTCCAGATGGTGGAAGCGGAATTCCGGCAGCCTATTGCTCCTGCACGATGACGAACGAGCGGTCGATATCGGTGAAGATCATGCCGATGCCTACGCCTCCCGGCTGGTGCCGCTCGGTCTTGCCCGCCAGATAGACATCGCCGCGCTGTCGGGAGGCGGAGAGATATTCGCGCGCCTCGCCCGCCAGTCCCTTCGACTCGGATCGCGCCTTGCCCGCCTCCCAACCCAGAGCCGCCTTCATCGCCAGCGCCTGAAGCCGCTCGAACCCCTCGCCGGCGCGGCCTTTAAGCGGCTCCAGCGCATGCGCCTCGAAACGCACGAACCCGTCGCCCTGGCAGGTCAACGTGCCGTCGACGTCGGCGCGCGTCTGGATATCGAAACTCTGCGCGGTCGTATGGACGCGCGAAACGACGAGCGCGCGCGAGTATTCGACGCCGATGTCGGCGCCCTCGCTCCGCAATCGCGAGAGAAACGCGTCGCAGCCCGGCAAAGCGGCCGCCGGCGACGCCGCCAGCGCCAAACCCAGAAAGGCGCCCGTTGCGAACCTCATGTCACCCCCGTCAGGTCGCGGCGCGATCTTCGTAATGATCCCAGACGAGCCGGTCGAGCAGGCGCACGCCCCAGCCCGACCCCCAGGACGTATTGATCTCGGTCGCCGGCGACGACATCGCGACGCCCGCAATGTCGAGATGCGCCCACGGCACATCGCCGACGAATCGTTTGAGAAACTGCGCGGCCGTTATGGACCCGCCATGACGTCCGCCGGAATTTTTCATGTCCGCAAAGCGCGAATCGATCAGCTTGTCGTAGGACGGCCCCAACGGCATACGCCAGACCGTTTCCCCGGTCGCTTGGCCCGCCTGCGTCAGTCTGCCCGCGAGTTCGTCGTCGTTGCAGAACAGCCCCGCATTGTCGACGCCCAACGCGACGATGATGGCCCCCGTCAGCGTCGCGAGGTTGACCATCAGGCGCGGCTTGACGTTCTCCTTGGTCCACCACAGCGCGTCGGCCAGCACCAGCCGCCCTTCCGCGTCCGTGTTGACCACCTCGATCGTCTGGCCCGACATCGAGGTGAGAATGTCGCCAGGGCGATAGGCGTTGGCGCTCGGCATGTTCTCGACGAGGCCGATCACCCCCACCACGTTCGCCTTGGCCTTGCGCTTGGCCAAAGCGTGCATGAGGCCGACGACGCAGGCCGCGCCCGCCATGTCGCCCTTCATGTCCTCCATCGAACCGGCGGGCTTGATCGAGATGCCGCCGGTGTCGAAGCACACGCCTTTGCCGACGATGGCGACCGGCGCCGTTTTCTTCGACTTGGCGCCTTTCCAGCGCATGACGACGAAGCGGCTCTCGCGCTCCGAGCCCTGCCCCACGGCGAGCAGCGCGCCCATGCCGAGCTTGGCCATCGCCTTTTCGTCCATCACCGTGACTTCGACGCCGAGCTTCTCCAGTTCGACGGCCTTGGCCGCAAAGCTTTCGGGGAAAATGACGTTGGCCGGCTCGTTGACGAGCGTGCGGGCCATCTCGACGCCCTCGGCGACCGGCTCGCGATGTGCGTGCTCCCGCCGCGCCGCGTCCGCGTCGGCGACGAGGATGGTCACGTCTACGCCCTTGGGCTCGGGCTCGTCGCCCGGTTCGGGCTTCTTGGTCTTGTACTTGTCGAATTTATAGGTCCGCAGCCGGTAGCCCAGCGCAAACTCCGATGCGGCCGCGGCGCTCCATTCGCCCTCCGGCGCCTCGAACATCACGGCGATGGAGCGCGCCTTGCCGAGCTTGCCGGCGACGTAGCCGCCCAGCGTGACGAAATCCATGGGTTTGTCGGCGCTCTTGTCGGCGCTTTTGGCTTGCGTGCCGATCACCACCAGCCGCTCGAGCTTAAGTTCGGGCGGGCGCACGAGATCCATCGCCGTGTGCGCCTTGCCCTTGAAGGCCAGCGTTTCGGCGGCGTCGCGCAGGTAGGTCTGGGCGGCGTGAAGCTGGGCGAGCGTGTTCGCGCCCGCCTTCAGGTCCGAGCCGGCGAACACCACCAGAACGCTCCCTGTAGGAGCGGCTTGCGGGGCGAAGGTGATTTTCACGAGGTCGGACATGGTTCTCCCGGCGCGGATGGGGCGGCCTGCGCCTCGTCTTCGAAGGGTTTGGACGCGCCGTCAACCGAGCGTCAACCCCATCGCGCAAATGATTTAACACCGCGTTTACCGCGCCCGCCTTGCCAGCGCCTCCCGCCCCGGCTAGCGAGGCGCCGCAATGGGGCGACTGGAAAGATATCTTTTCCGAACGGCGACCGTGGCGTTTCTGGTCAGTCTGGCGACGTTGTCGGGCGTATTGTGGATCACGGGCGCGCTCAAGGAGATCAGCCTGCTGACCTCCAAGGGTCAGACGATTCTCGTGTTCCTCAGCCTCACCGGCCTCGGGGCGCCCTTTCTCGTCGCGTCGATCGCCCCCATCGCGCTGTTCGGCAGCATCGTTTATTGCCTCAACCGCCTCAACGGCGACAGCGAGTTGATCGTGATGAACGCCTCGGGCGCCCCGCCCGCGACCCTGCTGCGGCCGTTCCTGCTGCTGTCCGGGCTGGTGACGGCGGCGCTGATCGCGCTACACGGGGTCGTCATCCCATTGACATTCAAGGCGGTGGACGAATTGACGCGGCACGTCCACGCCGACTTCATCGCCAATTTCGCCCGGCCCGGCGCCTTCAACCAGCTGGAATCGGGCTTCATCTTCCATTATCGCGAGCGCGGCCCCAACGGATCGCTGAACGGCGTGTTCATCCAGGATCGGCGCGACCCCCGCGCGATTTCCACCTTCATCGCCGAAACCGGGGAACTGGTGGAGCGCGGCGACGACGCCTACCTGGTTTTGCGCAAAGGCAGCGCGCAGCGCCCTAGCGGCGCCAGCGATTCCTCGCTCGTCACCTTCGAGGATTACGCCATCGACCTCAGCCAGTTCCTGCGACGCGGCGAGGCGGGTGCCAAACCCCGGCCGCGCAACCGCGACCTGATGGCGCTGATGCGCTTCGACCCCGGCGACCCCACCGAAACTGCCTTTGTCGGCGAAGCGCGCGCGGAACTCTACGACCGGCTCACCAGTCCGCTCTACGCCATGGTGGGAGGCCTCGTCGCCTTCGCCGCGCTGGGCCAGGCGCGCACCACGCGCCAGACGCGAAGTCTCGCCATT
The DNA here is from genome assembly GCA_043784465.1 of Hyphomicrobiales bacterium. Classification (GTDB taxonomy): domain Bacteria; phylum Pseudomonadota; class Alphaproteobacteria; order Rhizobiales; family Beijerinckiaceae; genus Roseiarcus. Next base: position 23,381 of record JAYVYJ010000157.1, on the reverse strand, counting down.
CTTGGCGCCGTTCTCGCTTTCGCGGGCGTACGCATTTTTGGCTTCGCCGATGCGCTGGTCCTGCGCGGCAAGGGCGGCGCGGCGCCGCCGTTGTGGAGCCTGATCGGCGCCTGGGGCGGCCCGCTCGCCGCGGCGGCGCTCAGCCTCGATCTCATCTTCACCGGCCCGGCCACGCGCGCGCTGGCGCGTTTCCGGTCTCGGCGATGATTTTCGGCACGCTCGGGCGCTATTTCGCGGGACGCTTTGCGCGCGCTCTGCTGGGCGTGCTGGCGAGCGTGCTGGCGCTGATTTTCACGCTCGATTTCGTCGACACGCTGCGCCGCGCCGGGGCGGTGAAGGACGCCAGCGGCCCCATCGTCGCGTGGCTCGCAGTGCTGCATACCCCCATCGTGGCCGAACAGGCCCTCCCCTTCATCGTGCTGATCGCCGCGATGGCGGCGTTTCTCGACCTGTCGCGACGGCTCGAACTGACCGTCGCACGCGCGGCGGGCGTCTCGGTCTGGCAATTCCTGACGCCCCCCGTTCTGGTGGCGCTCGCTTGTGGCGTCGCCGAGGTGCTGGCCTTCAACCCGCTCTCCACCGCCATGAAGCGGCAGGCGGCGGCGCTGGAGGCCAAGATGTTCGGCTCGGCCGCGCGCGGCGCTGGCGATTTCTGGCTGCGGCAGAAGACCGGCGACGGCCAGACCATCGTCCACGTGGAGGGCCGCGATCTCGACCGCGACGAGTTTATGGGCATGGAGGCGTTCAATTTCGGCCCCGACGGCGCCTTCGAGCAGCGCGTAAACGCCAAAACCGCTTACCTGCGCGACGGATATTGGGAGATGCGCGACGCCGAGGTCGTCACGCCCGGCGACGACGACACCCCCGCCACGGTTTATCTTCTCGCCACCAAACTGACCCGCGAGCAATTGGCGCAAAGCTTCGTGCCGCCCGAGACGGTGTCGTTCTTCGCCCTCAAGCCGCTGGCCGAGCAGATCCGGTCCGCCGGACTTGACGCAACGCCCTATATCTTGAAGCGCGATCAACTCCTCGCCCTGCCCGTTTCGCTCGCCGCGATGACGCTGGTCGCTGCATGCTTTTCATTAAGGCTGTTCCGCATGGGCGGGGTGCAGCGCATGGTTTTGGGTGGCGTGGCGGCAGGGTTTATGCTTTATGTCGCGACGAAAATCATCGGCGATCTGGGCGGGGCCGGAATCGTGTCGGCCCCGTTGGCCGCGTGGTCGCCCGCATTAGGGGGCTGTCTGTTCGGCGTTTATGTGTTGCTCCACCAGGAGGACGGCTGATGGGCGCCGCCATCGCCCCTCGCTACCGGCGCCGTTTGTGCGGTCTGTTGGCCGCAGTTCTGACGCTGGCCTGCTTCCCCGCGCTCGCCAAGTCGGCGCCCGCCGCCGCGAAAGCGCACGACCCCTCAAAGCTTTATGTCGACGCCGACAAACTCGTCTATGACAAAACCCGTGACATCGTCACCTCCGACGGCGACGTGGTGCTCTATTACAAAAGCCGCGTGCTTCAGGGCGATCACGTCGTCTACGACCGCAAGGCCAAGCGCGTGCGCGCCGTCGGCCACGTCAAACTGACCGACGAATCGGGCAACGTCACTTACACGCCCTCCGCCGAACTGACCGACGATTTCGCCTCGGGCTTCGCCGACGACGTGCAGATGATCGGGGCCAACCGGACCCGCATGTCCTCGACGCGGGTGGAGCGCAGCGGCGGCGACGTCACCGTGTTGCGCAATGGCGTTTACACCGCCTGCGAACCCTGCAAGGCCCATCCGGAGTGGCCTCCGCTATGGCAGGTGCGCGCGGGGGAAATCGTCGAGAACCAGGCCACCCACACCATCTATTTCAAGGACGCTTACTTCGACGCCTTCGGCGTGCCGGTCGCCTGGCTCCCTTTTTTTTCCGCGCCCGATCCGACCGTGACGCGCGCCAGCGGCTTCCTCGCGCCAAGCTTCGTCTCCAAGAACGCGCTGGGCATCGGCGTCACGACGCCCTATTTCCTGGCGCTCGCGCCCAATTACGACCTCACCTTTTCACCCAGCTTCTTCACGCTGCAAGGCCCGCTACTCGACGTAGAATGGCGTCATCGCATGCAGGACGGCGCCTACAGCGTGCGCCTGTCGGGCCTGGACCAGTTGCAGCCCGGCAAATTCTACACCGCTCCTTATGGCGCAGGTAACCTTCGCTTTCGCGGCTCGGCGGAGAGTCAGGGCAAGTTCTACCTCAACGAGAACTGGATGGTCGGTTGGGACCTGACCCTGCTGAGCGATCGCTTCTACCTCAACGATTACCGGTTGCGCGCACTCGACACCACGCAATATTTCTTTCAGGACGTCGTGAGCCAGGCCTATCTGCGCGGGCAGGCGGGCAGAGGCTTCTTCGACCTCACGGGCTACACGTTCCAGCCGACGACGGCCTTCCTCGACCGCCGGCAGGACCCGACGGCGGTGCCGGTGTTCGACTTCCATCGCACCTTCGCGCTCGACGCCGAGCATTGGGGCGGGATCGGCGGCGAGGTGGCGGTCGAACTTAACGCCGCCCATGTCTCCCGTGAGGAGGCGCTGTATCAATCGCTGGGCGCCCAAAGGCTCGACCCCGCCTACAGCCTCTATCAGGTTTGCGGGACCGGAACTTCGGCGGCGGCCTATAAGCCGGGTTCCTGTATCCTGCGCGGGATCGCGGGCGACGCCAGCCGCGTGACCGAGCAGGTCGCCTGGTCAAAACAGTTCATCGACCCGCTCGGCGAGGTCTGGAAGCCGTTCGCGTTCGCGCGGCTCAGCGGCGCGGCGACGCGCCTCGACGACGGCGCGCAGTTTTACACGAGCGCCGCCGGCTCGGCGGTCATTCCCAATTACGCGCAGCCCGCCTTTTTTAGCGGTCAGTCCTCGGGCGCCAGCGTGACAGGCATGGCGGGCGTCGGCCTCGAATACCGCTTCCCCTTCGTCTCGCACTCTTGGCTGGGCGACCAGGTGTTCGAGCCCATCGGGCAGGTGATCGTACGGCCCAACGAGGTTCTGCCCCGGCTTGCGGTCAACGAAGACGCGCAGAGCCTGGTGTTCGACGACACGATCCTGTTCAACTGGAGCAAATATTCCGGCTTCGACCGCGTCGAGGGCGGCACGAGGGCCAATTACGGGTTCCGGTGGACGGACAACCTGCCCAGCGGCGGCCATTTCAGCATGGTCGCGGGCCAGTCGATGCAGATCGCCGGGCGCAATTCCTATACTCTGCTCGACGCGACCAACACCGGGCTGGATTCCGGGCTCGATAAAAGATGGTCGAACTTCGTGGCCGGAGAAACCTTGCAGCTCACCTCCGCGCCGCTGACGCTGGGCCTCAAGCAGCAGTTCGACCCGGCGCGGGGCGCGCTTGTGCGGGTCGACGCCATTCTTGGCGGCAGGATAGGGGGTTTTGAAGGGATGATCGATCACGCGCGCTACGCGGCGCAGCCGCTTCTCGGTTATCCTTATCCGCGCGAAGGCTTCATCGCCAAGGCGAGCTATAAGTTCGACAACGGCTGGGCGGTGGACGGCGGCGTGGCGCTGGACCTCTCGCGCCGCTATTATGACCCGAGTTACGGCTCGTCGCTCTACGCCACGCAATATAACGTTGGCCTGTCTTACACCGCCAACAATTGCACGACGCTGAAAGTCGCCTATAATTCCACGATCAGCGTGCCGATCAGCACGACACCGGGCGTTCCCGCCGCGCCCGCGACACGCGACCAGACGGTGATGTTCCAGCTTGATTTCCGCACGCTGGGCGATGTGAAGACCTCGACAGGCGTAAATTGAAACCACTCGCACTGACCATGGGCGATCCTGCCGGGATCGGCATCGAACTCGCGCTCGCCGCGTGGCGACAAGGAGCTGAACTCTCCGCTCCGTTCTTTCTGCTGGCCGATCCCGATCAGGTGGAACGCATCGATCGCGCGCTCGGCCTTTCGACGCCGCTCGTGACGACGACCCCGGCCGAGGCCGCCGCCGTCTATGGCTATGCGTTGCCCATTGTGGCGCTGTCGGCCCGTGCAAACGTGACGGCGGGGCGGCCGGACCCTGCGGCGGCTCCGGCGATCCTCGAATCCGTCGAGCGCGCCGTGGCGCTGACCCTCGCCGGCGAGGCCTGCGCGGTCGTCACCAACCCCATCGCCAAGAAGACGCTCTACGACGCCGGGTTCGTTCACCCGGGTCACACAGAGTTTCTGGGCGAACTCGCGCGCCGCGTCGACCCCGCCGCCTGGCCCGTCATGATGATCTGGTCCGACGTTCTCGCCGTCGCCCCGGTCACCATCCACATACCTTTGAGCGAAGTTCCCGCCGCCCTCACCCGCGCGCGCATCGAGGCGACCGCACGCGTCCTCGACCGCGACCTGCGTGCGCGCTTTGGCTTCGCGCGGCCCCGCATCGCAGTCGCGGGTCTCAATCCCCATGCAGGCGAAGGCGGCGCCATCGGGCGGGAGGAGATCGACTTGATTATCCCCGCCATCGAAACCCTGCGAGCCGAAGGGCTCGACATCGTCGGCCCCCTGTCCGCCGACACGATGTTCCATGCGCGCGCGCGCGCCAAATTCGACGTCGCATTGACGATGTATCACGATCAGGGGCTGATACCGGTCAAGACGCTGGCGTTCGACGATGGGGTCAACGTGACGCTGGGCCTGCCGTTCGTGCGCACCTCGCCCGATCACGGCACGGCGTTCGACATCGCTGGTCAGGGCGTCGCCGATCCCTCCAGCCTGATGGCCGCGCTCAAACTCGCCGCGCGTCTGGCGGCGTGACAACAGCCGCCGACGGTCTGCCGCCGCTGCGCGAGGTCGTCGCTGCGCATGGCCTCGACGCGCGCAAGTCGCTGGGCCAAAATTTTCTGTTCGACCTCAATCTGACCGGCCGCATCGCCCGCTCGGCGGGGCCGCTGGAAGGCGTGACGATCATCGAGATCGGCCCCGGCCCCGGCGGCCTCACGCGCGCGCTGTTGAGCGCGGGCGCGCTGCGGGTGATCGCCGTCGAGCGCGACGCGCGCTGTCTCGACGCGCTGGCCGAGGTCGCCGCGCATTGGCCGGGCCGGCTCGACGTGGTTGAAGGCGATGCGCTTCACGTCGACTATCCCACGCTCGCGGCGGCCGCGCCGGGGCCGGTGAGGATTTGCGCCAATCTGCCCTACAACATTGCGACGCCGCTGCTGATCGGCTGGCTGGAGAGCGAGCCGTGGCCGCCGTGGTTCGACCGGCTTACGCTGATGTTCCAGCGCGAGGTCGCCGAGCGCATTGTGGCGACGCCGGAGATGCGGGCCGATTACGGGCGCCTCGGCGTGCTGGCGGGCTGGCGCTGCCGGACCCGCATCTTGTTCGACATTCAGCCCGCCGCCTTCACGCCGCCGCCGAAGGTGACGTCCAGCGTCGTGGAGCTAAGCCCCCGAGCCGCGCCCGCGCCCTGCCGCGCCGCCACGCTTTCCGCGCTCACGCTCGCCGCCTTCGGCCAGCGCCGCAAGATGCTGCGCCAGTCGCTGAAAGGCTATGCCGGCGCGCGCGGGCTCGATCTCGTTCAATGGCTCGGCGATGCGGGCCTTGACCCCACCGTGCGCGCCGAGGAGGTCGACGTCTCCGCCTTCGCCGCGCTGGCGCTTTCGTCCGAGCGCGCGCGGGGCTGAATGCGCCCGAGCAAAGCCTGCCACCCCTCGCGAACGAGTTCGCGCGCCCTCTGACGATACGGCGCGACGAAACGGGCGGCCATCGCGTGCAGCGCCTCGAACCTCTCGTAGACCCAGACGAACCAGCGCAGCGTCATCAACCTTTCGCGCGTGATCTCGAAGATGACGGGAATGAGAAACAACCCGAAGATTTTCATGAGAAGATAGAGCGCCATGCCCGCGAACACATGGCCGGTGGCCATCGTCACGACGCTGACGAACGCGCCGCCCTCGGCCACCGCCAGGGGCACGCCGAAGAGCAAGACCGCGACAAAAACCGGCGCACGCGACACCTTGCGCCGAGCGGCGTCGCGAAACCGGACCCAGGGCAGCAGCGCGGCGAGCGTGCGCGCCAGCACGACGAGCCAGCGCCAAACCCAGGTCTCGAACAGGAACGCCACGGCCAGCGGCAGCGCGAGTAGCCGGGACGGGCGCTTGTCGATATCGGACACGGGCGGCGCTCTTTCTGCGGGGCGCAACGTCTAGGCGCCCATCGTGGCGGTATTGCGAAGCCCGCCGTTCCTGCCTTTTCATCGCGACTGTGGTTTTGGCGCCACGCCGGCGCCTGCCACGGCGCAAAGCCGTGAAAGGCTTGCGCAAACGTTGCATGTGCGGGACGCGTCGCGGCCCCCTGGCCGCAGCCGCCTGCGCCCCGACGCGGCCCGCCGCCCCATTCGCGCCATCAACCCTCTGTTAACGATGGCGCAGGAACGAGGGGTTTCGCGCGTCTCGTCAACGCTCGGTCAAGGTTGACGAAACCTTGCCTTAACGGGCGTGCCGCTAGGACCTCACGTCGGGGGCTTAAGCGTCGAGGAGTGAGCCATGTCCTATTTCTCCGCAGGCCGCGCGGGCGCGCTGGCGCTGGTTCTGTCGTTGGCGCTCAGCGCCTGCGCCAAGAACCCGGCTGATTCGGACGCCCTCAATGGCGCGGCCGTGGGCTCAGGCTCGCACGGCGGCCCCGGCAGCTATCAGGAATTCGCCTCCAGCGTCGGCGACCGCGTGTTCTTCGACACCGATCAGACGGAGCTTAACGAGCGCGGCCAGGCGACGCTGGAAAAGCAGGCCGAATGGCTCAACCGCTACCCCCGCTACCGCTTCACCGTCGAGGGCCACGCCGACGAACGCGGCACGCGAGAGTATAATTTCGCGTTGGGCTCGCGTCGCTCCGAGAGCGTCAAGAACTATTTGATCGCCAAGGGCGTCTCCGCCTCGCGCCTCAAGACGACGAGCTACGGCAAGGAGCGACCTGTCGCGGTCTGCGACGACATCTCGTGCTGGTCGCAGAACCGGCGCGCGGTGACGGTGCTTGACGGCGCGCCTGAAAGCTGAGGCTGCAAACGCCTTCCTTTCGCCAGACGACGTCCCTATAACCCGGCGCGAGACGGATATGGGGGTTTTGCCGTGAGAGCGTTGTTCGGCGCGGGCCTTCTGGCGTTGACGCTGGCGAGCGCCAACCCCCGGCTGGCCGTCGCCCAGGATTATCGCCCCCCCTCCGACGTGCCTTCCGACGGACAAAGCGAGGACGGTGCGCTCTCCCTCCGCATCGACCGCCTTGAGGCCTCGCTGCGTCGCGCCACCGGCCAGATCGAGGACCTCCAGAACGAAAACCGCAAGCTCGCCGACCAGGTGCGCAAATTCCGCGAGGACGTGGAGTTTCGCCTGTCCGGCAAGGGCGAGGCGCTCCCCGGAGCCGCGCCGGCGGCCGAGCCGACCCGGCCGCAGCGCAAGAGCGACGCCTTCGATCCCGCCGCCGCCCCCGCTGCGCCCGGCGCGCCCAAGCCCATCGGCTCCAGCACGGCCAGCGCGCCGCTGACCCTGTCCTCCCACGCCGCCGAAACATCGCCGCTCAAACCGCTGCCCAACGCGCCCGCCGTCGTCAAGCAAACCAAGGCCGACGACCCGGCGCCCAATTTCGTGCCCAGCGGCGTGCCGTTCAACGATTCTCGCGAGCAGTTCAAGGCCGCCGTCGCCGCCTATCACGCGGGCCAGTACACCGACGCCGAATCGCTGTTCAAGGCCTATCTCGACGCCAACAAAGGCGCGTCCAACGCCCCCGACGCGATCTTCTACATCGGCGAGACTTACATGCAGCGGTCACGCCCGCGCGAGGCCGCCGAGCAATATCTCAGGGTTTCCACCGAATACGCCAAATCGCCGCGCGCGCCCGAGAGCATGGTGCGCCTTGGCCTCGCCCTGGCGCGGCTCGGCAACACCGAGCAGGCCTGCGCGACCTTCGCCGAAGTCGGGCGCCGCTATCCCACGGCTCCGGCCTCGGTGAAGCGATCCGCTGACCGCGAGAGCCAGACCCTCCGCTGCACGTGAGTCCACTCGACCCGCTGAAGGGTGAGCCCGCGCTGTTGCTCGCCGTGTCGGGCGGCCCTGATTCCACGGCGCTTCTGGTCATGGCCGCCGAATGGGCGGGCCGCCCGGCGCTCCACGCCGCCACGGTCGATCACGCCCTGCGCCGGGAGAGCGCCGCGGAGGCCGAAACGGTCGGGCGGCTCGCGGCGCGTCTCGGCGTGCCGCATGTCGTGCTGCGCTGGGAGGGCGAGAAGCCGCGCACGGGACTGCAAGCGCGCGCGCGCGAGGCGCGTTACGATCTGCTGATGCAGGAAGCGGCGCGCGTCGGGGCCGAAGTCATCGTCACCGCCCATCATCTCGACGACCAGGCCGAGACGGTGCTGATGCGGCTGGCGCGCGGTTCCGGCCTGGCGGGGCTTGCGGGCATGGCGGCGCGCGCCAGCCGCGGCGCGTGCGAGGTCGCCAGACCGCTGCTCGACATTCCCAAGGCGGACCTCGTCGCGTTTTGCGAGGCGCGCGGTCTCGACTATGTGCGCGACCCTTCCAACGAGAACATGGCCTTCGCCCGTCCGCGCTGGCGCCGTCTGGCGGCGTCGCTGGCGGCTGAGGGTCTCGACGCCCCCGGCCTCGCCCGCCTCGCGCGCCGCGCGGCCTCCGTCGAAGCGGCCCTGGCGGAGACCACGGCGGCGGCCGAGCGGGGTCTCGGCCTTGTCGCGACGGGATCCTGCGACGCCTCGACGCTGGCCGCCCAGCCGCACGAGATCGTGCGCCGCGTGCTAAGCGGCGCCGTGACGGCCCAGGGCCGCGAGCCGCGGCTGGAGGCGATGGAACGGCTGACGACGGACTTCCTCGCCGCCGTGGCCGCCCGACGGCGTTTCGCCGCCAATGTCGCGGGGGCTCTGGTCGCCTACGACGGCCGCACAGCCGCGCGGGTTTCGCCGGAGCCGCCGCGCCGCCAGACGCTGGCCATTTCCGCTCTGCCGGTCAGCGCGACGCCCACGACGACCAGCGCAAGCCCGACCAGCGCATGCGTGGCCACCCGCTCGCCCAGAAACAACGCGCCCAAGCCCAGCCCGGCGAACGGCACTACATAATTGTTGAGGCTGGCGAAGGTCGCGCCCTCGCGCACCACCAGTTCGAAATAGACGAGATAGGCCAGCGCCGTATTGAACAGGCCAAGCGCCGCCATCGCCGCGAGGGCGGAGGACGGCGCGGCGGCGACCCGGGCGAAATCGCCGTCCCGGAAAAGCCATATCGCCGTCAACGCCACAGCCGAGAGCGTCATAGACGCCGCAGCCGCCCCCGCCGGCCCCATTTGCTGCGAGGCGGGCCGCGAAATCGTCGCGCCGAATGCGTAACCCATCGCGGCGAGCAAGCCCTCGACGCGCCCGGTCATATCGCCCGTTCCCGGCCCTCCCACCGCAATGGCGACGCCCGTGAGGCCACAGACGAGACCAAAGGCGGCGGCGGGCGTCCACGCGCCGCCTTGCCCAAGCAGCCTCGTCAGCACGAAAGCGAAAATCGGCTGCACACCCATCAGCAGCGCGAGTTCGCCGCTGCTCACCCGATGCGCGGCGTCGCCGATGATGAGGAACGGGATGGCCTGCCCGAACGCCGCCATCAGCGCCAGCCGTCCCCACAGCCCGCGCGGGCTGCGCAAGCCGCCGCGCGCCGCGAGCGCCCACAGGGCCAGCGCGCCGATGATGACGCGAAGCGCTGCGAAGGTCAGCGGATCGAAGCCGTGCGCCGCGAGGGCGATCAGGAGGAACGAGGAGCCCCAGAGCGTCGAGAGAAACGCAAGCAACAGATAGGACAAGGCGGCCTCGCGGGTGAGAGCGGGCCATAACCCGAATCGTCGCGCCTTTCAGTGAAAATTGCGCCCCCCCGGCAGCACGCGCTTGAGTTCGGGCAAAAGCGGAGCCGGGCGCGGCTCGGGCAGGCGCGGGCTGGGCCTCGTCTTGGTCGAGAGAACCGGCCGCTTCACTTCGTCGGCGGGGCTCAGCGTATCGAGCGGTCGCCCCTCGCCCGCCAGTTGCCCCAGCGCCGGCGTCCAGTCCTCGAACTTCTCGGCGATCACATGGATCACGCCGCGCTCGTTCTGCATTCTGCCCGCCACCGCGACGAAACGCGCCCCGATCACCAGCGCCCGCATGCGCTCGAACACTTTCGGCCACACGATGATATTGGCGACGCCCGCCTCGTCCTCGATGGTCATGAAAATGACGCCCTTGGCGGTGCCGGGGCGCTGGCGCACCAGCACCAGCCCGGCGACGATCACGCGAGCGCCGCTAGGGCTGGTCTCCAGCGCATCGGTGCGCATGACCCCACGCGCGGCGAGGCGCGAGCGCATGAAGGCGACCGGGTGCGCCTTCAGGGACAGCGACAGCCGCCGGTAGTCCTCGACCACATGCGCCCCCAGCGGCATGGGCGGCAGTTTCGCGTCCGGCTCGGCGCCGCGCTCGGGGACGACGGCGGCGAACAACGGCAGGTCGTTCTGATCGCCCACCCGGTTGAGCGCCTTGACCGCCCATAGCGCCTCGCGCCGGTCGAGTCCCAGCGAGCGAAACGCGTCGGCCTCGGCGAGCTTCTCCAGCCCCGGCAACGTGGCCCCGCCACGCAGCCAGATGTCGCGCACGGAATCGTATCCCGTCCCGCGCCGCTCGACGAGCCGCCGCATCTCCTCCTCGCGCACGCCGTTGATCTGCCGCAGCCCCAGCCGAACGGCATAGATTGCAAGAATATCCCCCACCATGCCGGCATGGCGCCGATGGACGTGCACGCCCGCCTGCGGCCCCCTCTCCCCTTGCGGGAGAGGGTGGGGGTGAGGGGTCCCCTCCAGCGTCGCGTCCCAATCGGAGGCGTTGACGTCGACCTCCCGCGTCTCGACCCCATGCTCGCGCGCGTCCCGCACCAATTGCGAGGTCGAATAGAATCCCAACGGCTGCGCGTTGAGCATCGCGGCGAGGAACACGTCGGGATACCGGCACTTCATCCAGCATGAGGCGTAGACAAGCAGCGCGAAGCTCGCCGCGTGGCTTTCAGGAAACCCGTATTCGCCAAACCCCTCGATCTGGCGGAAGCAGCGTGCGGCGAATTCCCGGTTGTAGCCCTTGGCCGCCAGCCCCTCGATCATGCGGTTCTGGAACGTCTGGATCGTGCCCACACGCCGGAACGTCGCCATCGCGCGGCGCAGCTTGTCGGCTTCGGCCGGGGTGAAGCCCGCGAGGATCGCGATGCGCATCGCCTGTTCCTGAAACAACGGCACGCCCAGCGTCTTGCCGAGCACGGCTTCCAATTCGGATGAAGGGAACACGACCGGCTCCAGCCCCTGCCTTCGCCGCAGATAGGGATGCACCATGTCGCCCTGAATCGGGCCGGGACGCACGATGGCGACCTCGATGACCAGATCGTAGAATTTCGATGGGCGTAGGCGCGGCAGCATCGACATCTGCGCGCGGCTTTCGATCTGGAACACGCCGATCGTGTCGGCGCGCTGGATCATGGCGTAGACGCAAGCCTCCTCGGGCGGCAGCGTCGAGAGCCGCAGCTTCTGCCCGTAATGCTTGTCGAGCAACCGGAACCCCTTGGCGAGCGCGGTCAGCATGCCGAGCGCGAGCACGTCGATCTTGAGAAGCCCCAGCGCGTCGAGATCGTCCTTGTCCCATTCGATGGTCGTGCGGTCGTCCATCGCCGTATTCATCAGCGGCGCGACCTCGTCGAGTCGGTCGCGGGTGATGACGAAGCCGCCGCTGTGCTGGGTCAAATGACGAGGAAAACCAGAGATTTCCTCCGCCATCTTCAAGCTCATGGCGAGGTTGGGATCGCGTGGGTCCAGCCCCGCCGCTTCGGCGCGCCCCGGCTCTTTCTCTCTGCCCCAGCTTAGCGCGTTGAGAGATACGATCACGTCTTCCGACAGCCCGAACACTTTCGCCGTCTCGCGGATCGCGGAGCGCGAGCGGTAGGTCGTCACGGCGCTGGCGAGTCCCGCCCGCTCGCGTCCATATTTGGCGTAGATATACTGGATGACCTCGTCGCGCCGCTCGTGCTCGAAATCGACATCGATGTCGGGCGGCTCGTCCCGTTCGGGGCTGATGAACCGCTCGAACAGCAGATCGAACCGCGCGGGGTCGACCTCGGTGATTCCCAGACAGAAGCAGACGGTCGAATTGGCGGCCGAACCGCGCCCCTGACATAAGATTCCGCGCGAGCGGGCGAAACGCACAATATCATGCACAGTAAGGAAATAGGGCGCGTAGTTCAAATTTTGGATTAAGTTCAGTTCATGCGCCAGCGCCCCTTCGACAAGGGCGGGCACCCCCTCGGGGTAACGCTCGCGCGCGCCCTCCCGCGTGAACGCCGTCAACGCCGCCTGCGGCGTCGCAAAACCCTCGCGCAGTTCCTCCGGATAGACGTGGGCGAGTTCGTCGAGCGAGAACGTCAATCCCTCCAGAAAGCGCAGCGTCTGCGAGACCGCCTCCGGGTCTTGCGCGAACAGTCGCGTCATTTCGGCGGGGCTCTTGAGATGGCGCTCGGCATGGGCCTGCGTCAGCCGCCCCGCCGCCTCCAGCGTCACGCCCTCGCGGATGCAGGCGACGACGTCGGCGAGCGCACGGCGCTCGGGCACGTGCATGATCGCGTCGTTGAGCGCGAGCAGCCGCGCCCCCAGCTTGCGCGCCAGCGCCGCTCGCTTGGCGAGACCTCCGCGCATGTCCGCACCAAAGGAAGCTATCGCCCCGATCCACAGCCGCTCGCCGAACGCCTCGCGCAGCTCACTCAAGCTCCCCGCCCCCGGCAACACGACGATCTGCAACCCTTCGCCAAACTTCGCGAGATCGGCGAAATCCAGATGGCATTGGCCCTTGGGGGCGCGCAGGTTGCCGGTCGAAAGCAGCCGGCACAGGCGCCCATAGGCCGCCCGGTCGCGCGGATAAACGAGCAGATCCGGCGTCGCGTCGCGAAACACGAGCCGCGTTCCCACGACCACACGCATTCCGCCGAGCGCGTCAACATTCTCACGCGCGAACACATGCGCGCGCACCACGCCCGCCAGCGTGTTGCGGTCGGCGATTCCCAGACCGGCAAGCCCCAGCTCGGCGGCGCGCGCGACCATCTCCTCCGGATGCGAGGCGCCCCGGAGAAACGAATAGTTCGTGGCGGCGGCGAATTCGGCGTAGCGCGGCGTCAGCCGGATCAAGCGCCCCCTCCGCTTCCTCGTTTGATAGGAACAAACGTAGAACGTAGAGAAGACGAAGGCAAGCCGTCAGTGGCGGAAATGACGCATCCCGGTAAACACCATGGCGATCCCGGCCGCATCGGCGGCGGCGATAACTTCGGTGTCGCGCTGCGCTCCGCCCGGTTGGATGACCGCCGTTGCGCCCGCTTCAATAGCCGACGTCAAGCCGTCGGCGAAGGGGAAGAACGCGTCCGAGGCCACCACCGAACCGCGCGTCAACGGTTCGCCCCCGTTCGCCGCATCCTTGGCCTTGCGCGCGGCGACGCGCGAGGAATCGACGCGGCTCATCTGCCCCGCGCCGATCCCGACCGTGGCGCCGTCCTTTACATAAACGATGGCGTTCGACTTCACGTGCTTGGCCACCCGCCAGGCGAATTGCAGATCCGCCATCTCCGCGTCGGTCGGCGCCCGTTTCGTCACGACTTTGAGCGAAGCCGGATCGAGCGCGCCGAAATCGCGATCCTGCACCAGAAGGCCCCCCGCGACGGAACGCACCGTCAGCCCCGGCGCCTGCGCGTCCGGTAGCGCCCCCGCCAGCAGCAGCCGCAAATTTTTGCGTTGCGCGACAATCTCGACCGCGTCGGCGTCGGCGTCCGGAGCGATGATGACTTCCGTGAAGATCTCGACGATTCTGCGGGCGCTCTCGGCGTCCAGCCTGCGGTTCAGCGCCACCACGCCGCCAAAGGCCGACACGGGGTCGCAGGCGAGCGCGCGCTCGTAGGCGCGGCGCAGACTCGCCCCCGTCGCGACGCCGCACGGGTTGGCGTGCTTGATGATCGCCACCGCCGGTTCGGCAAACTCGGCCACGCATTCATAGGCCGCGTCGGTGTCGTTGATGTTGTTGTAAGACAACGCCTTGCCCTGCACGACGCGGGCGCTCGCCACTCCGGGCCGCATTTCCGGCGTGTGATAGAAGGCGGCGGCCTGATGCGGATTTTCGCCGTAGCGCAGCGCGCCTGCAAGTTGGCCGCCGAACGCGCGCCAGGCCGGCTGCGTCTCGCCGATCTCGCGTGCGAACCAGTTGGAGATCGCGCAATCGTAGGCGGCGGTGCGCGCATAAGCCTTTTGGGCGAGGCGACGGCGGAAGGCGAGCGTCGTGCCCCCGCTCTGGGCCTCCATCTCGGCCAGCAGCGCGGCGTAATCGGCGACGTCGACGATCACAACCACATCGTTGTGATTCTTGGCCGCGCCGCGGATCAGGGCGGGGCCGCCGACGTCGATGTTCTCGATCATGTCGTCGAACTCAGCCCCGCGCGCCAGCGCCGCCTCGAAAGGATAGAGGTTGACCACCAGCAGGTCGATGGGCCGGATGTCGTTGGCGATCATGGCCGCCTGGTGCGCAGGCTCGTTGCGGATCGCCAGCAGCCCGCCGTGGACGCGCGGATGCAGGGTCTTCACCCGCCCGTCCATCATTTCGGGAAATTCGGTCAGCCGCGCCACGTCCACCACCGCCAGCCCCGCCTGGCCCAGCGCCGCCGCCGTGCCCCCCGTCGAGATCAGTTCGATCCCCCGCGCGACGAGCGCCCTTCCGAGTTCGACGAGGCCGGCTTTGTCGGAGACGGAAAGCAACGCCCGCCCGATCGGCGCGATATCGACGGCCATTGACCTTCCCCGCGGCTTGCCCGGCGGCCATAACACGCGCGACGCAGGCGCGAAACGATTTCCCCCTTTGTGCGCGAGAACGGGAAAATTCGCGCAACCGAATGGGTTGCAAAGACAGCCGGCTTCTCGTAATGCCCTTTTATGCAAAAGTGTAAACAATTTATGAATCTCATCGGCGGCGCCCTCGCGCTGACGGCGATTCAGGGCGTGGCCTTGGCGAGCGAACTCGCCCCCGACCTGAAGCAGGAGGTGATCTCCAACTGCGCGCCCGACGCCTATCGCCTGTGCCCGCAGTCCTTGAGCAGCGTCAGCGATGCGGCTGTGTGCATGCGCCACAATCGCGCTCACCTCACCCCGACCTGCCGCGTCGCCTTTGACCGAGCCGTTCGCATCCTCGCTCAGAAATAGCGTCTGACCGTGGACGACGGTCGCGCGATCAGGACACAGGGCCAACGTCCCGCCCCTTTGATCACCGTTGCGAAATAGCCGCTTCCTCGACCAAAAACTCACGCAGCGCGCGGATTCGCGGGTTCTGATCCGGATCGGGCCGGCACAAAAAATAATAGCCGAAAGGCGTGCGCACCGTCGTGGCGAACGGCGCTACGAGCAGCCCCGAGGCGATGTCGTCGCCCGCGATCGCGGGCGAGGCCAGCGCGACGCCCTGCCCTTGCCGCGCCGCCGAAATCGCCACCGACATCTGGCTGAAGAAGACGCCATGCTGGGCGTCCACCTGTCCTGCGCCGGCCGCTTTGAGCCAATCGCTCCACGAAGGCCACGTCGGAAAATTCGGGCTCCATTCCAGGTGCAGCAGCGTGCGTGTCCTCAGATCGGCTGGCGAGGAGAGCGGGGGATCGGCCACGACATAGCCCGGCGCGCAGACCGGAAACACCTCTTCCTCGAACAACTTGGTCACGGAAAGGCCGGGAAATCCGCCGTCGCCCCAGCGGATCATCGCGTCGGCCTCGCCCAACGCGTCGCCGCGCGCGTCGGCGTCCACCAGCACGTCGATGTCGGGATGGCGCGACTTGAACCGCCCGATGCGCCCGACCAGCCACGTCGCGGCGAAGGAAGCGGTGGAATTGACCACCAGAAAGCGGCGCCCCTTGGCGTCGCGCATCGCGCGCGCCGCGCGCGCGAGTTGGGCGAACCCTTCGGTCAGCGTCGCGGCGCCCGCAGCGCCGGCTTCCGTCAACCGCAAGCCGCGACCTGAGCGCGCGACGAGATCGGCTCCAATCTCTTCCTCCAGCAAACGTATCTGCTGGGCGACCGCCGCCTTGGTGACGAACAGTTCTTCCGCGGCGCGCGCGAACGACAGCCGCCGCGCCACCGCCTCAAAGGCCCGCAAAGCGTTGAGAGAAGGTAAACGCGGAGCCGCTGGCATCGTCAAGATTTTCTATTCCCCACACGATAAAAGCATGACTTGCGGCGCTGCACAATCAGGCTATCTGTGCCTCCACAAGGAGCCTTTTGCTTCAATCCCGTGCAAGGAATGCGTAAGTGACCCATCTGCCCCTCGAAAACAACAATTCCTCGCCCTCGCTGGCTCAGGGTTGGGGTCGGTTGAGTCAACAAATTCTTAACCTATGGGATCGCGCCGCCGCCCGCGCCGCCGAGCGCCGCGCGCTGGGCGGCCTCGACCGCCGCGACCTCGACGATTGCGGCCTCACCCTCGCCGACCTGACGATCGCGCTGCCCGACCTTTACGCCAACGATTTTCGCGTGACGCAAATCGCCAATCTGCGAGCCGCTTGAGCGTTCGAAACGTATGGGGATAGCCAGGAGCTTTCCCCATGAACTCAGTCGTATGGTTGCGTAACGACTTTCGCCTCGACGATCAGCCCGCGATAAGCGCCGCCGCCGCAGGACCCGCGCTTTTTGTTTACATCCACGACGAAAGCGCCGCCGGGCGTCCGCTTGGGGGAGCCAGCCGCTGGTGGCTCGACAAATCCCTGCGCGCTTTCGGCGAACGGTTGCACGGCGTCGGCGGCCGGCTCGACGTGGTTGCGGGCGACGCTGCGCAGGTCCTGCCTGCCCTCGCGCATGGCGCCGACTTTGTCGCTTTCACGCGCGCCTACAGCGCCGCCGAGCGCGCGACGGAGCGCCGCGTTGTCGAAGGGCTCAAGGCGATGGGCGTCGCAACGCGCAGCTTCAACGGCCAGTTGCTGCGCGAACCCTGGGAGCTTGAGCGCGACGGCGCGGCGATCCCCAAAGTGTTCACGCCCTTCTGGCGTCGCCTGCGCGAGGCGGGACCTTTCGACGCCCCGACGCCCGCCCCGCACCGCCTGCACGCCGCCGCCTGGCCGACCCACGCCCCGTCCCGCGTCGAGATCGACGCGCTTGGCCTGCATCCCCGCAAACCCGATTGGTCCGCCGGCCTTGCCGAGATGTGGACCCCCGGCGAAGCGGGGGCGAAGGCCCGGCTCAGGCGCTTCCTCGACGAGGCGCTCGCCGACTATGCCGATCGCCGCGACATTCCCGCCGGCGCGACGACCTCGCAACTTTCCCCGCACCTGCGCTTTGGCGAAATCTCAGCTCGCCGCGTCTTCGCCGCCGCCGAAAGCGCGGGAGAGCGCGGGGCGCCGCGCCGCGACGTCGAAAAATTTCAGGCGGAACTGGGCTGGCGCGAATTCTCCTATTCGCTGCTCTATCGCCAGCCCGAACTCGCGAGCAAAAACTGGAGCCCGCGCTTCGACGCCTTCCCCTGGCGGCGCGACGATGACGGTCTGGAAGCTTGGCGGCGCGGCCGCACCGGCTACCCCATCGTGGACGCCGGCATGCGCCAGCTCTGGACCACCGGCTTCCTGCACAACCGCGTGCGCATGATCGTCGCCTCCTTCCTCACCAAACATCTGGGCGTCGACTGGCGCGAGGGCGAAAGCTGGTTCTGGGACACTCTGTGCGACGCGGACGAGGCCAACAATCCCGCCAGCTGGCAATGGGTGGCCGGGTCGGGCGCGGACGCCGCGCCTTATTTTCGCGTGTTCAACCCCGTCCTGCAAAGCGAGAAATTCGACCCCGATGGCGCCTATATCCGCCGCTTCGCGCCCGAACTCGCCAAGCTGGACGCCCGCGCGATCCACGCTCCCTGGCGCGCGCCGGACCTGTCCTTGATCTCGGCCGGGGTGCGGCTCGGCGCAAATTATCCCCGCCCGGTCGTCGATCTCGACGAGGGTCGCAACCGGGCGCTAAGCGCCTTCGCGCAGATCGGCGGCGAGGCGGATCAACGCATCCCCCATCCCCGGAAGACCATGAAGAACAGCGGATAGGGCAGCGATTGCACGAGGCGCGTCAACAAGGCGAGGCGGCGGGGAAAGCGGATCTCGAACCCCCCGCGCGCGAGCCCGTCGCAGAGGCGCCGGCACGCCTCGTCGCAGTCCATCAGAAACGGCATGGGGTAGCGGTTGCCCGCCGTCAAATCTGTCTTTACGTAACCCGGGTTGACCAGTTGAACGCGGACGCCCCAAGGGTCCGCAGCGAATTTCAGCCCCACCGCGAGCGCGGCGACGGCCGCCTTGGTCGGCGCATAGGCATAGGCGTTGGGCACGCCGCCGTAGCTGATCAACGAGCCGACGACGGCGATCTGCCCCGCCCCCCGCGCGCGCATGGCGTTGAACGCGGGATGCACGCCATTCGCGACACCCTGCACGTTGACCGCGAACGTGCGCTGAAAGCCCTCGCCTCCGAACTCGCTTTGGGGATCGCGCCAGGCGCCGCCCGCGTTGAGCACGACAAGCGCAATCGGCCCCTCCGCCTCCAGACGCGCATGAAGCGCCGACATCTCCTCGCGATCAGAGACGTCGCCCGGTGCGGCGACGATTCGCCCGACCAGAACCCGGGATTCGACTTCAAGCGTTGCGAGCGAATCGGCGCGGCGCGCGGTCGCGTAAACGACGAAGCCGCGCCGCGCCAGTTCCAGCGCTACGCCCCGGCCTATGCCGGCGCTGGCCCCGGTGACCCAGGCGGCGCCGTCCTGAGGGCGCGCCCGATAGTGCGCCCCGCTCACTCGGCCGCCTGCCTCGGCGCCAAGATCTCGCGTCGCGGCATAAGGTGGATGTAGCGGGCGCCACGTTGCACGGACAGCAGCGCGTCGGCGTCGAGGCCCGCAACGTCGAGCGAGAGCCCTTGTGCGACCGCCGCCATGCCGATGTCGTGGTAAATACCCGCGAGCAGCCGGCTCGGGCGCGGCGGGGCCGGAAACGGAAAAGGGGCGGCTTGGGGTTGTAAGGACGACGACATGTTACGGCCTCGGTGTGCGTCGCGGGCGCCCCGAGCGTGTCAACGGAACCTTGCCCGGCCCCGCCCCGACGACCGCTCATGGTCGCCACGATATTTTCTCCCAGACTGGTTAATATCGCATTACGTAACCGACCTTTCAGCCCGCTGCGCCCAAGATGGCCGCTTCTACGGCGTCAAGAGCGGCTTGCGTTTTGGCGCCGTCCGGTCCCCCCGCCTGCGCCATGTCGGGACGCCCGCCTCCGCCCTTGCCCCCTAGCGCCGTCGCACCGATCCGCACGAAATCGACGGCGTTGAACCGCCCGACGAGATCGGCCGTCACCGCCACGACGAGGCTCGCCTTGCCGTCCGCAGCGGCGGCGATGGCGACGATGCCGCTGACCACTTTCGCTTTGGCCTCGTCGGCGAGCGACTTCAGGTCCTTCATCTCGATTCCCTCGACCGCGCGCGAATAAAACTTCACGCCCCCCACGTCGCGCGCCAAATCCTCGCCGGCGCCGCCTCCGCCCATCGCCAGCCGGCGCTTGGCGTCGGAGAGTTCGCGCTCAAACCGGCGGCGCTCTTCGATCAAGGCGTCGAGCCGCTCGGCCGCGTCAGCCGGGTTGCTGCGCAGACGTTGCGCAAGATCGGCGAAGCCGCGCGCCTCGTGGTTGAGACGGCGGCGCGCCACATCGCGCGTCTGCGCCTCGATGCGCCGCACCCCCGCCGCCACCGCGCTTTCGCCAACGACCGAGACGAGGCCGATGTCGCCCGTGCGCGAAACATGCGTGCCGCCGCATAGCTCGATGGAGAACGGGCGCGGTCCGTTGGCGCCGTCCGTCGCGCCCATCGAAACGACGCGCACCTCGTCCCCGTATTTTTCACCAAACAACGCGCGCGCTCCCGAGTTCCGCGCCTCCTCGATCCCCATCAACCGCGTGACGACCGGCTCGTTGCGCAGGACTATGGCATTGGCGATGTCCTCGACCTTGGCGAGTTCCTCGCCCGTCACCGGCTTGGGATGGGCGAAATCGAAGCGAAGCCGGTCGGCGCCGACCGCCGAACCCTTCTGCGCGACATGGTCGCCCAAAGTCAGGCGCAGCGCCTCATGCAGAAGATGCGTTGCGGAATGGTTGGCGCGGATGGCGGAGCGGTTCGCAGGATCGACGGCGAGCGCCAGCGCCGCGCCGACCTCGACCCGTCCCTCGACGACCTCGACCACATGGGCGAACAGATCGCCGAGCTTCTTCTTGACGTCGCGCACCGCAATCCTGACGCCCGCGCCCGTCATCTCGCCGACGTCGCCGGCCTGACCGCCCGATTCGGCGTAAAACGGCGTCTGGTTGAGGACGACCAACCCAGTCTCGCCGGCGCTGAGAGCCCCGACTTCCGAGCCGTCGCGAACCAGGGCCGTGACGACGCCTTCCGCCGTCTCTGTCTCATAGCCCAGGAACTCGCTCGCGCCGACGCGTTCGCGCAGGCCGAACCAGAGCGTCTCCGTCGCCGCCTCGCCCGAACCCGCCCACGCGCGGCGCGCTTCCGCGCGCTGGCGCTCCATCGCCGCTTCAAACCCCTGAGTGTCGACGCCGACGCCGCGCGAGCGCAGCGCGTCCTGCGTCAGGTCGAGCGGAAAACCAAACGTGTCGTAGAGCTTGAACGCCGTCTCGCCGGCAAGATTTTGCCCCGAGACAAGGCCGCGGGTCTCTTCCTCAAGAATGGTGAGCCCCCGCGCGAGCGTGGCCCGAAACCGCGTCTCCTCCAGCTTGAGCGTCTCCCCGATCAGCGCCTCGGCGCGGATCAGTTCCGGATAGGCCTGCCCCATCTCGCGCACCAGCGCGGGCACGAGCCGCCACATCAGGGGATCGCGCGCGCCCAGCAATTGTGCGTGACGCATGGCGCGCCGCATGATCCGGCGCAGCACATAGCCGCGCCCCTCATTGGACGGCAGCACGCCGTCGGCGACAAGAAACGACGATGCGCGCAGATGGTCGGCGATCACGCGATGCGATACCTTGTGCGGCCCGTCGGGATCGACGCCGCTCGCCTCCGCGCTCGCGCGGATCAGCGCGCGCATAAGGTCGATGTCGTAATTGTCGTGCTTGCCCTGAAGCACGGCGGCGAGGCGCTCCAGACCCATGCCGGTGTCGATGGAGGGGCGCGGCAGATTTACCCGCTCGCCGCCCGGCAGCGTCTCGAACTGCATGAACACAAGATTCCAGATTTCGACGAAGCGGTCCCCGTCCGCCTCCGGCGATCCCGGCGGCCCACCGGCGATCTTGTCGCCGTGGTCGAAGAAAATCTCTGAGCACGGCCCGCAGGGGCCGGTGTCGCCCATCGCCCAGAAATTGTCTGAATTCGCGATGCGGATGATCCGGCTTTCCGGCAAGCCTGCGATTTTCTTCCAAAGATCGAACGCGTCGTCGTCGTCGTGATAGACCGTGACGCTCAGCCGGTTCTTGTCGAGACCGAAATCGCGGGTGATGAGCGTCCAGGCGAGTTCGATGGCGAGCGGTTTGAAATAATCGCCGAACGAGAAATTGCCGAGCATCTCGAAGAATGTGTGATGGCGTGCAGTGTAGCCGACATTGTCGAGGTCGTTGTGCTTGCCCCCGGCCCGCACGCATTTCTGCGAAGTGGCGGCGCGGCGGTAGGGCCGCCGCTCGACGCCGGTGAACACGTTCTTGAACTGCACCATCCCGGCGTTAGTGAACATCAAGGTCGGATCGTTGCGCGGCACGAGCGAACTCGACGCAACCGGCTCGTGGCCCTGGCCCTTGAAAAAGTCGAGAAAATGCGACCGTATTTCGTTGACGCCGCTCATCCGCCTTAACGCCCTTCCCCGCCGCAGCCTCAGGCGCCGCGACTGACCCTGCGCACGCAAACAGGATGCCCGCGCCCGCCGGCGGCTTCTAGAACAGGTTGGACGAAACGCCAATCGCGCCCGCAAGCGCGCAAGAATTCGCGGCCGTTCCGGCAAACAGGCGCCGAAACGGCCGCGCAGGACGCGCGAGACCGGCGGAGGGACGACCAGGGGCGCATGCCGGCCCAAGCCTCACGCGGCCAAACTCTAGGCGTCGACGTCAGGGTCGGAGGGGTCGACGTTGTCCAAAATCTTGTCGGCGATCAGCCCCGAGTTCTGTCGGATGGCCTCCTCGATGCGAGCCGCCAATTCCGGATTGGCCTTCAGGAACGCCTTGGAATTCTCACGGCCCTGACCAAGCCGCGTCGAATCGTAGGAGAACCAAGCGCCCGATTTCTCCACCACGCCGGCCTTGACGCCAAGGTCGATCAACTCGCCCACTTTCGATACGCCTTCGCCATACATGATGTCGAATTCGACCTGTTTGAACGGCGGGGCGACCTTGTTCTTGACGACCTTGACGCGCGTCTGGTTGCCCACGACTTCTTCGCGCTCCTTGATCGAGCCGATGCGGCGGATGTCGAGGCGTACGGAAGCGTAGAATTTGAGCGCGTTGCCGCCCGTCGTCGTCTCGGGGCTGCCGTACATGACGCCGATCTTCATACGGATCTGGTTGATGAAAATGACCATCGTGTTGGAGCGCGAGATCGAAGCGGTGAGTTTGCGCAAGGCCTGGCTCATCAGGCGCGCCTGCAAGCCCGGCTGGCTGTCGCCCATTTCGCCCTCGATCTCGGCGCGCGGCGTCAGCGCCGCCACCGAATCGATCACCAGGACGTCGATCGCGCCCGAGCGCACCAGCGTATCGGTGATTTCCAACGCCTGCTCGCCCGTATCGGGCTGCGAGATCAGGAGATCCTCAAGGTTGACGCCGAGCTTCTTGGCGTAAATGGGATCGAGCGCGTGTTCGGCGTCGACGAAGGCGCAGACGCCGCCCTTCTTTTGCGCTTCCGCGATCACATGCAACGTGAGGGTTGTTTTGCCCGAGGATTCGGGCCCGAAAATCTCGATCACGCGACCGCGAGGCAAGCCTCCGACGCCCAGAGCAATGTCGAGGCCAAGCGAGCCCGTCGGCACCGTTTCGATCTCCACCGCCTTCTGGTTCTTGCCCAGCCGCATGATCGAACCCTTGCCGAAGGCGCGTTCGATCTGGGACAAAGCGGCGTCCAGCGCCTTGGTCTTATCCACGAAGGTTCCTTCCACGACCCGAAGATTCGCGTTGCTCATAGCGCTTTCCCTCTTCACACGGCCGGCGCCGACAAGGCAATGGAGGCCGGTCCCATTGAGGCAAATGTACACGTTCCGTTCTCATCTTCAAGTTCCCTTTTTGTTCAATTAAACGCCATAATGAAGAATTCCGTAATTCAGAAAAACAAAGCCCCCCGCAGCGTCAGTCCATAACGACGTCCCGAAATTCGCCCGTCTTGCG
>JAYVYJ010000156.1:0-8863 GCA_043784465.1 Hyphomicrobiales bacterium | reverse complement strand
GATTATTCTCTTTCCGTTCTGTCGGCTATGAGGGGGGGGGGGGCGGCCGCGGTGGCCGACGACCTGAAGCCCGCTACCCACGAAGACGTCGCCGACGCGCTCGCCTTTGCGCTGCGGTACAGCGGGCGAAAGCGCGTCCACGACTCGGCTGAGATCATGGCGGCGATCGTCGCCAAGCGGCTCGTCGAGCATCTCGACCGCTGCGGCTTCGTCCTGATGCGAAAGCCGCCCGAGCTTGGCGGCGCGCAGATCGGGCGAGGCTACGACCGCGGCGAATGATCGTGACCCCCGCTAGGGCAAAGCTATAGGGCTCTCGCCGCCTTCCTCATCGGCGCATTCCGATACGGTTCATAGGATCTCAGGGAACCCGGCCTTCTCTCGGGGCGCGCTTTCCGCGATTAGGCGGGCACGATCGCAAAGGTTGTCGAGGACGCGACGTAACATCTCTTCCGTTTCGATCCCACTGTATCGCCCTCGCGATGCGATCAGGTCCAGTTCATCAGAAACAGCTTTATCCGCCCTGGCTTTAGCAGCCTCAACCCGCGCACGAAGGTCGCTTACCCTACCCCGCAACTCTACGATTCTTTTTGACATGCGAACCCCTGGCCCTTCTCCGTTTTCGTCAACGAAAACCACGCCGGCAGCTTCAAGCGCAGCGCGAATATTTGCGACCGTTCGAGGGAGGAGTTCGTCCCCGGCTTCGAGCCTCGAGATCGTCGCCGCGCCCACTTTGGCGAGTCCGGCCAAGTCACGAACGCCGAGGCCAAGCGCTACACGCGCCATTTTGCACTGTACGGGAAGCACTGATAACCCCGATCTTAAATAAGGTTGACGCTATCATAACGTCTGTGTATGAAGAATCTGCTATTTTTTAATAGCACAGCTATCATAAAGGATCAACCCAATGCCCAACGATTCGTTGGCGGCAAACGCCGTCGCTATGCCCATGAACCGCCGCGCCGCTCTCGGCTCGCTTGCCGCAGCAAGCGGCCTGCTCGCCTTTCCGGGCGCCGCGCAGGCGGCCCCCGACGACGCCCACATTTGCGCGGCGATCGGCAGTCTGAAAGCGCTGCAACGGATCAAAGAGACGGCCGCCGACAGCCTAGCGGCGTGCGAAGAGCGCCTCCCGCGGCGCTCGCAATTCCCCGCCTTGCTCGCTCGGCAGGACGATAGAGCCATTTTCGGAACGGAAAAGCCGGTCGGCGAGCCATTGGACTCCTACGATATCGAGGCGGCGCATAATGCGCAGCGCGCGCTCCAAATGTGTGGAATCGTCGGCGCCAGCGCTCTGTTCGGGCCCGCGCTCATCCGACTTGGGGAGATCGAGCAAGCGAACACGGAGTTTCGTCGACTTTGGCGCGCCGCGAAGGATCATCCTGACTATTTG
This sequence comes from Hyphomicrobiales bacterium, assembly GCA_043784465.1. Lineage (GTDB taxonomy): Bacteria > Pseudomonadota > Alphaproteobacteria > Rhizobiales > Beijerinckiaceae > Roseiarcus. The sequence goes on along the minus strand of JAYVYJ010000156.1, from coordinate 7,476 downwards.
GCGTTCGAAGGCGCTTTTGCAGAAGCCGCGTCCGCTGTCTTTGACGCCGAAACGGAAATGCTCAAGCTGCGCCCAGAAACCGTCGCCGGCTTGGGCGCGCTTGCCGCGGCTCTGTTGGACGCCAACTTCTTCGACTCTGCGGCCGGGGGGGAGGCGCTTGCGCAAATGTTGATCGAGGCGCCTGCGCTCCACCAGGGGGCGTGACGCCGTCGGGAGCAAGCCCCTGACCGGACGACGCCGCTCTGCCGAACCAGGGCGCGTCGCTGGCGAGCTTCAGCGGGAAGGCGGAGCACCGAGCTCGCTCGCCCAAAGATCTCCGCCAGCGGCCCGCGCTGTGCCAGCGTCAAGCGCCGCGGCGCGGCTTGCGGGGCGGCGGCGTCCAGCCCCGGGGCGTGCCGACTTCGTTTAGTGGGGGATCCGGCCACATAGCGCGAAGGCGGCGCTTAAACAGCGTGACTTGAACCCAATGACACGGCGCAAGTTCGATCCGGTTTGGCGAATTCGGCCGCGGCGGCTTCACGACGTGCCCCGCCGACAAATGACGGCTGCTAAGGGGCGCTCGAAAATCGGCAAGGGTCAATGTGCTCGTCTTTATGAGCCGGACGATGTTGTACCCTGCCTCCTGCACAGTCCGGGGCCCTTCTGGGTTGTCTCTATCGCGAACGGTAAACCAGTATCCCCCCACGTGCATCGCCTTCATGCGCCATACGCCGTGTCTCGGATTTTTAGACACGGAATGCTCGACAACATAGACGCCCGTTTCGATAAGGCCGTTCTCGTGTAACAGCGTTCGCCGCCGCCTGTCAGGTAGGCTGCGCGGCCGAGATCCGTCCCGTCTTTTCTCGCCCATCGCCTGCACTCCATTTTGAGCGCCTCCTTAATGGGCAACAAAATGGATTCGTCGAGCGAAAATTCTGCGCAAGATTTTGAAGTGATTGCATAAAATGTTTCAACGCCCAAGGCGGAGGGGCCCCTTCAAGCCACGTATTCACGGAAGTGGCGGGTGTCATCGATTTGAACTGTCGAGACCACGAGTCTGCTGCGCCTCGAATTTAATTTTTAGGTCCGGCAATCCGGCCGTTTAAAGCAGCGCATCCACATCGACGGCCGCTTGCGCTTCGTCGGCGCCCTCCCCCGCCTCCTTGCGCTCGCAGTCTGCGATGATCGCGTTGAGTTGCGCCACCGTGTAATTCATGAGATCGCCCGGCGGCTTCGCTGCGTCTGCCGCGCTCTCGGCGGCGCTGAAGCCGCCGCGATCGAGGATCGCTTTCGCAGCGTCGACCCGAACGCGCGCGGAGACGTTTGCGTCGCTCATGATTTCTTCGAGGATCTTGATCGCCTTCGGCGCCAGTTCCGTTCCGAGGCGATCGCGCAGGGCGGCTCTGAGATCGTCAGCGAAGGCCGTCGTGCGCTTGAGGCGGTAAAGCGCCGCCGAACTCGGCAAGCCCGCTCTACGGGCCGCGTCCTCGATCCCATGGCCCTTCGCAAGCCACCAGATGACGTCGCGCTGGACGCTCGGGCTGAGGCCGCTTTTCGCCGGGACGCCTGCCATATTCATTTTTCCTGCTTTTCGGCTGCGCGACCGCTGCGCAAGCGCCGGGGGCGTCGGATGTTATAATATAACATTGAACGCGCATATCGGCTAATCGGGGCGCGTCTACAGCGTCGATCGTCGGGGCTTCGCCGAGTGGGCGTCGCTCCGGAAACTTTCGCGCCAGGTCAAATCGGCGGAGTTCGCAGCCCCTCGAGCCCGCTCGGCGGATCCGCGATGCGCCTTGCAAAATGTGCGTCGTAGTTCTCGCGAATATCGCCGAAAGGGGGATAGGTCGCGAGTAGCGGCGCGCCTACACTTTCCCAATCCCCGAGGGGGTAGTCCTGAGCGGGGATTAAAGGGAGCATTGTGTACCGAGGCGGCTCCGCTTCAGGCTGCGGGGCCTCATGATCGAAAGCGAGAGCGGGCGGGGCCAAGAGGCCGCTGTTTGGGAACGGGCGATAGCGCCGGCTTCCCGTAAAGAGACAGCCGCCGTGAAGAGGCGCTGAACCGAGGCGTCGTGTCTTTCTCATAGATGCGTCTCCGAGGGGGTGACTTTCGTGAGGCGTCCGACGCCGCCGACTTCGCGTTCGGAGCCGAGGGGCGGCGGGGGCTATTTTGAAACGAAGTTCGACCGGGCGGGCTGGTTCGGTTTTTTCTCCCCCTTAGGGTGGAGAAAAAAACCGAACCACTTGCCAATTTGGCCTGAGGGTAGCCGAACCAAATCCGAACCCACCGAACCCCCCTCGGAAACCCCAGCAAAATATGGCATCTCCGATAGTCGCCCGAAAACCGAACCAAATCCGAACCAACCGAACTCGGCTCAAAAACGGTGTTCGCGACCAACCAAGCTCGGGCATGGTTCGGCGGCGAAATCCGAACCAAAAAGCCCCGCTTCGGCTCGGCGCTCATGTGCGCGTCCATTGATCATCGCCACATGCTTCGATCAGCGCGGCTTCGATCAACGCCTTTCGCCATCCCGAAAGCGTGGCTTTCGCGACGCCCTTTCCGCCCCTCGCCAGATTAAGCCGAGCATTCCATGCGGCGCCTGCGACAACGCCGGTCGGGCTATCGGCAGCGAGTGCGTCGAAGTGGTCGAGCGCGATTTGCGAGGCGGCGGACAGGGCCACAGGCTCTGAAAATGCCGTGGCGTGGATCTCCGCGACGGCCGTCTCGACCATCTTGCCCTCGCTATTCGGCCCGACCGATTTCGTTATGATTTGGAAAGAGACGGCGGGCGCGGGAGTCATGGCGCGCTGTTCCACGACGGTCACTTTTCGGCCCGCGACCTCCAAGCATGTGTCATACGCGCCGCGAAGCAAGGAGTGCCCGCGCGCGCCGTTCGCTACGGTCTTTCCATAGTGGTGGAGCACAGTGACGTTCGCGCCGGTGCGCTCTCGTATCTTGTCAACTCCCGCGACGAAGAGGCCCATGGCCGCAGACTCGTTTTCGTTCTGCCCGCCAAATCCGCGGCTAAGGGTATCGAGAAAGATCGTAACCGGGTCGAAGCCAGAGGCTTTGGCCGCGCCGTCGATACCCTTCAAAATCTGGTCAACGCCGGCGGGCGTCACAACATTGAATTGCCCCGGGAACAGAGCGAACGGGAATTCCGAAGGCGGTCGCCCCCCGGTGAGTGCGAGCGCGCGGCGCTTCACGTCGTCGCCGCCTTCGCCGGCGAAGTAGCTGGCGAGCCCTCGCGCTGTCGGTCGACCTCCCCAGCTTACACCTTGTGAGATCGCGGCCACCATCGATAGGGCGACATGCGTCTTTCCCTGTTTCGGCTCCCCAAGAATCAGCGCAAACGTCTTCTTGTCGATCAGGCCTTCGATCAAAGGTTCGCATTTCGTGGCGCGCATATCCTCTGTGAGGTCTGGGCCGAAGAACCACCGGGGCGAAGAGCGCGGCGCAGGCGCCGTGGGGCCGTCGACCCCTTCGACCGCTTCGAAAGTGTCCCGCACGTCGCGCGGCGCGTCGCAGCCGAGCGGCTTGTCGCGGTTATTGGCGAAGAGGTCTTCAACCATTCGCGTCATGCCGTCCGAGTCATCGACGCCGGCGTCAAACGATGGAAAGGCTTTTGTTTCGTTCCAGCCGCCCTCTTCATTGAGAAGATCTAGGGTGCCGTCTGCGGAAAGGCCGAAGTCGCCGAGCCGTTGAATGACGCGCTTCAGTGTCTGCCTGCCCCCGTCGCCTTCGACCGCTTCGGGCGCGTCGTCGCGAAGCCAAAGGCGAGCGCACGCAAAGGCGAGGGGCGTGTCGAGTTCGCAGGCGGGCGGCTTTGCCTTGCGCTCTGCGGCGGGGCGGACAGGCCCCGCATTGCAGAACCGCAAGAGCGCCTCCGGCGCCTCGGCCAAGTCGCGATCATCGGGGCCGTGGCCCGTCTCCCAAGCGTAAAAGCCCTTCCCTTCGATCCATGACCCCGGCGCAAGAATGTAGGCGCTTCGCGCACGGATATCGACGCCTGGGAGCAGACCAACCGGCGAGGGGCATTCAATATCGCCGGCATATTGGAAGATCAGGTGAAGGCCGCGACTCGCCGTCCGCGAAGTGCGCGTCTTCGGAAGCGACTCGCCGATCGCGGCTGCCAGCGAGGCATAGCGCTCATTCACCGTCGCGGAGGGGTAACCGGGCGTGCGCGCCGTGGCGTCTTTGCCTTTCGTGTCGAGGTCGACGACGAGAATGCGATTGCCGTTTGGAAGCAGGCGCCCGGTGTGAATCCCGACGTTGGACGGCGCAGGCTCGCCGAGTGGTTTGGCGCGCGCGGCCTCGATCGCCTTCGCCCGCTCGGCGGCGATGAATGCGCATTGTAATGTCCCCTCGCCTCGCGGTCGCAGACAGGCGCGCCAGAAATCATGCGTCCACAGGCGTCGAATTTCGTCCGGGTCAGTCGTTGCGAGATCGGGCCAACCTGTTATCGGCGGTATTTTGGCGCCCGCTGTGATCGGAAACACAGAGAAGCCGATCGCGGCAAGCGCGACCGCGCGGGCGAGCATTTCCTCGCCGGACGGCGGACCTACATCGCGAGGAATTGCGACGGGCGTTGCAGCCACAGAGGGCGGTGCGGGGGGCTCATGCCTCACCTTCGGGCTCCGCCTCTGCCAGCTTGGCGCGCTGCAGCGCCTCGTGGCGCTCTATGGGGAGAGCGTTCAGGACTTCCGGTGATCGATCGCCAACCAACCAAAGGAAAAAATTTGCGCAGGCCATTGCCGCTCGGCTGCGCGCGACGTCGTTGGCGCCAAGCGATTTCGGCTCAACAAGATCAGCAAGGATCGTCAATACACGGACTAGCGGGGGGGCAGCGCTTGCCTTTTCAGGCGTGGCCGGGGCGGCGTTTCCGGGGTGGCTCACTTCGACACCCCAACGTCCGAAGTCGACGCCCGGAGGCCCGCGCCGCACGCGAAGGCGAGCAAGTCAGAGCGACGGTAAACGACCCTGCGCGAAATCTTGTAAAAGGGCGGTCCTCCGCCACGACAGCGAAGGGTTTCCAGTGTCGATACCGCCAAAGTGGTGATTTTAGAGGCTTCGGCAGTGTTTACGAGATCATCGCCAGAGGCGGGCTGAAGATCGGCGGGGGGCTTGAATGCGGGCGCGGGGGCGCCCGAAGCGTCCGGGAGAGGCATGAAAAATCCAGGTGTGAGAGGGGCGCGAACCGCTTCCGCTCATCTTCAAATTTCATGCTTCATGGAGACGTCGCTCAACATACATGTTTGTTGCGGTAGCATATGTCAATTAAAATTTCTCAAAATCTGCCTTTTCGCTCTGATCGCAAGTATTTGCAGCGTTGACGCTAGTGCGTCTGTACTAACGAAACTGACGCCCGCGGATGACGCGCGACCCGTTGGCCGGGGTCTGTCGACGCTTCGCGGGCAAGGTCGCGGCATCCCTGCCCGCGAGCCCCAACGGCGCAGGCGCCATCGCGGCCGAGAGAGCCGCGCCGATTGTATTTGCCGCGCGCCGCATCGGGTCGGCGTCGAGATGCGCGTAGCGCTGCGTCGTCGCGGCTTGCGAATGGCCTAGCAGCTTCCCGATTATGGGAAGGCCAAGAGACGCGCCGGCGCCGACGCTGGCGAAGCTGTGGCGCAAATCGTGAAGGCGGACGTCTTCAAGACCCGCCGCGCGGGAGATCGTTCGCCAGGGCTTTTTGAGGTCGGCCCTCGGCGCGCCGTCCTTTGAGCCGGCGATGACGTAAGGGTTTCCTTTGACGCGCGGGATAGAGGCGAGAACGGCTTGGGCCGCCGTCGACAGATAGATTGTCTTTGCGCCGGTCTTGCTATCGGGCAGAAGCAGGAGTCCCCGCCCTTCGTCGACATGCCGCCATTGGAGGTCGAGCACTTCGCGCAGGCGCGCGCCCGTCAGCACAAGCAGCCGCACGGCCGCGACGGCGTGCGGGTCAAGCGTAACGCGGCGGTTTTCGGATTTCGGCGCTCGGCTGGCCTTGGCCTTCGATGGATCGACGCGCCAAAGCACGCCAGCCCCCTCGGCCTCGCGCAAGGCGTCGCCTAAGCGGCCAAGCTCTTCGGGCGTCAAGAAACGCTCGTGCTTGTGCTCTTTGTAGCGTTCGATTTTGCCGGCTGGGTTCGGCGAGCCGTCGGGAACGTAGCCCCGCGCCATCGCCCACGAAAAGCATTTGGAGACGACGGCTAAGAAGCGGTTCGCCGCGAACGGCGTGGCGGAATATTTGGCGTGGATCTGCGCGACTTGACTGCGAGTGAGCGCGGACGCCTTGAGCGGCCCATGCGCCGCGCGGAGCCTTTCGAGGGCGCCTTTATGCGCCTCAGCCGTCTTCGGCTTGCACTGAAGCTCGACGTGGCCCGCGACGAAGGCGTCAATCAGTTGCGAGACGGTCGCGGCGGCCCTCTTGGCGCCCCGGGCGGCCTGCGGATCGCCACCCGCCCGAATGTCCACCAGGGCTGCGATAGCTTTCTTGCGAGCCGCGTCCGCCGTCAGGGGACCGAACGCGCCAAGGGCATAACGCTTCTTGGGAATTGCCCGGCTGGCGGCCTCTCCCGCGTCGCGCGGGCGGTATTCGAGGATGAATGATTTGTGGCCGGACGGCATTACCCGGACGCCAAAGCCGGGAACGTCCTTTCCGCCGTCGAAGACGATATAGGGCTTGTCCCGCGAGGGCAGGGCGTTAACAGTCGTTTTCGTCAAAGTCGCCATTGTCGCCACCGTTGTCGCCACGGGAAATCAAACTCTGTAAGGGTGGCGCAAACAACATGGAGTGAAACGCCCGAAAATTGCAAGCATTTGCTGACCCTCGCGGATCGCCGCAAGGTATATCAAACTGAGGCCGTGACATTCGTAATGAGGGGGTCTGGGGTTCGAATCCCTCTTGCGGCACCAAGCTATAAGAAATAGATCAATGTTATCAGCAAATTAATTTGGCGGGCCCTCAATGGTCCCACATTTGGTCCCACACTTTGATTTCGCTTGCGGCGAACGATGTCGAATGTTCATGGTCACGCAGCCGTGATTTCATAAAGCGCTAGGCCGAGGGTCGAGGTAGTAGATGAACGGCCCGAACCCCGCCAACAAGCCGCTCCGGACGTAAGAGGTCATGGAAGAGGTAGCTGCTGAGGTGGTCCTTGTTCCTGACGCCGATGTAGACATCATGGGCCGCGTGCAGGACCTGGAATTAGCTTAACAGTGAATGAGGCGCTCTTACCATGGAAATGAAGAGCGCTTTGTCTTTCAGATTTAAGCAAATTCTTCGTAACGCTGTGCGTACGGTGGGCGGCTTTTTGATCTTGTCCGGGCTGCTTGTATTCGGTGCTCAAGCTCTTCATTGGTTGAAAAAAGGCGTCTGGCTTCCGTCAACGCCGCGAATAGAACCGGAACTGTCGGATCTAGTGGATCAAATCTGACGTTTGGTCCCCGCACTAAATGGCCCGATGCTTCGGCGCGGGCTCTGGCCGGTGCCACCAGCCGGCCTCGTGGTGAGGCGC
>JAYVYJ010000155.1:0-3370 GCA_043784465.1 Hyphomicrobiales bacterium | reverse complement strand
ATCTTGACGTGATGCGCCGCCAGAAACCCGCCAAACAGACCCTGGGCGCCGAACAACAGCACGAAGACGAGGCCCGACACGACCGGCGACACCGAAAACGGCAGATCGATCAGCGTAATCAGCAGGTTTTTGCCACGAAACTGGAATTTCGAAATGCACCACGCCGCCGCCAACCCGAAAGCGGCGTTGAGCGGGACGACGATAACGGCGACCGTCAGCGTCAACAGGATCGCCGCGCGGGCGTCCGGTTCGGTCAACGCCGACAGATAGCCCGGCCACCCCTTGCCCGCCGCCTCCCAAACAAGAACGCAAAGCGGCGCGAGGAAGAAAATCCCGAGAAAGCCGAGGCTCAACGCCATCGCCACAGCCTTGGCGGCGACAGACTCGTCGGCGACGGAGCGCCGCGCAAGCGCGAGGTTAGACAAGACCTGTCCTCCTCCGGCTCCAACCTTGCGCGCCGTTGATGACCAGCAGCATGACGAAGGAGACGGCCAGCATGATCGCGGCTATCGCCGTCGCGCCGTCGTAGTCGTATTCCTCCAGCTTCACGACGATCAGCAACGGGGTGATCTCCGAGACATAGGGCACATTCCCGGCGATGAAGATGACCGATCCATATTCGCCCACGCCCCTCGCGAAGGCGAGCGCCATGCCGGTGAGCAACGCCGGCGCCAGTTGCGGCGCCAACACCCGGCGCAGCGTCTGGAAGCGCGTGGCCCCCAAGGTTGCGGAGGCCTCCTCAAGCTCGGCCTCCAGCTCCTCTATGAGCGGCTGCACCGTGCGCACGACAAACGGCAGGCCGACGAAGATGAGCGCGACGAGAATGCCCCACGGCGTGTAGGCGACCTTTAGGCCCGCTTGCGCGAGCGGGGCGCCGAACGCCCCGTTGGGCGCATAGAGCGTCGCCAACGCAATGCCGGCGACGGCGGTCGGCAGCGCGAATGGCAGATCGACGAGCGCGTCGAAAAAGCGCCGGCCAGGGAACCGGTAACGCGTCAGCGTCCAGGCGATCAGCGCGCCGAACACGACGTCGACCGCCGCCGCCGCCAGCGAGACGCCGAAGGTCACGCGCAGGCTGGCCAGCACGCGCGGGTCGAGCGCGATGCGCCCGAGGCCGCCCAGACCCAGTTGGGCGGCGCGCGTCACCAGCGCGCCGAGCGGGATCAGCACGATCGCGCAGAGATAGACAAGCGTGAAGGCGAGCGTGACGCCGAAGCCCGGCAACGGGCTCGGAGTCTTCCAGGGCGTCATGGCGGTCAATGCAGCGACTTCTGGATCAGATCGAACACGCCGCCGTCGGCGAAATGGGTCGCCTGCGCCTTCTTCCAGCCGCCGAACTTGCCATCGACGGTGACGAGGTCGATCTGGGGAAAGCGCGCCAGATCCTCTTTGGCCGCGGACGACGGGTCGCTGGGGCGAAAGTAGTTCTTGGCGATGATCGCCTGCGCAGCGGGGGTATAGAGGAAGTTGAGATAGGCTTCAGCCTGCTTGCGCGTGCCCTTGGCGTCGACGTTGCCGTCAACCACGGCGACGGGAGGCTCCGCCAGAATCGAGAGCGACGGCGCGACGATCTCGAACTCGTCCTTGCCGAATTCCCGCGATGCAAGAAACGCGTCGTTCTCCCAGGCGATCAGCACGTCGCCGATGCCGCGTTGCGCGAACGTGATGGTGGAGCCGCGCGCGCCGGTGTCGAGCACGGACGTGTTCCGATAGACGCCCGTTACGAAATCTCTGGTTTTTGCTTCGTCGCCCGCAAATTTCTTGAGGCCGTAGCTCCACGCCGCCAGATAGTTCCAGCGCGCGCCGCCGGAGGTCTTGGGGTTGGGCGTGACGACGGCGAGGCCGGGTTTGACGAGATCGTCCCAATCGTGAATGCCCTTGGGATTGCCCTTGCGAACCAGGAACACGATGGTCGAGGTGTAGGGCGCGGAATTGTGCGGCAGCCGCTTCTGCCAGTCGGCGGGGATCTTGCCGCTCTTGGCGGAAATGGCGTCGATGTCGGCGGCCAGCGCTAGAGTGACCACGTCGGCGTCCAGTCCGTCGATCACCGCGCGCGCCTGCGCGCCCGAACCGCCATGCGATGCCTTGACCGCCACGCCCTCACCCGTCCTGGCCTTCCAGTCGGCGGCGAAGGCGGCGTCGATGGCCTTGTATAGCTCGCGCGTCGGATCGTAGCTCACATTAAGCAGCGTCACGTCCGCGCGTGCGACGGACCCGCCAAGGACCAAAGCGGCGAATGCGTAGGCGACTGGCCGGGATTTGCGCAACCTGAGCATTATTTACCTTTCTTTTCAACGCCAAGCAGGAATCTCGACACACCTGACACGACACTTAAGATATAATCGATAATGTCTATAGCATTATCCGACTGAGTGTTCCCGCGCAAGAGGCGACAGGTCAAGCCAAGTCGACGTCTGCGACCGCGCGCGAGGTCAACTTGAACCTCGACAATTCCTTTTCGGCCACCACCCGTCAGGTTCCGTGGCCCCGAGCGGGCGAATCGTCCACCCTACCGACGCGTTCACCAAACCCACGAAAATTCTGGCGACCCGCCCCTACATCTCCCGACGTCAACAAAAATTAAGCGCCCGGCGCCACAACCCGTCTGGCCTTGGGCCGAACCGGGGAGCGTCTGCGATGGTGGCGGCCAAGGCGAGCTTGATAACTTGCTCGTTCAGCGGCGATTTCGACGTCTGCGGCCTATTGTGCCGTAGCGTAGACCGCTTTGTTCCGCAGGAGATCCACCACACGCTCTATGTGCCGGCGTGCGACAGGGGGGTGTTCTCCGAGTTCGCGTCGCCGCAACGGACGATTCTGGCCCAAGAAGATTTGCTCGCCCCCTGGTTCTGGAAAGCGCCGCTCCCCGGCCCGAAATGGCGGCGACGGCTTGGATTGCCGCGACGCAACGTCTACCTCACGCCTTACAGCTTGCCCGTCCGCGGTTGGATCGCCCAACAAATCATGAAACTCTCGGCGGCGATGCGCGCTGAAGCGGAAGTCGTCGCTCATCTCGACAGCGACATGGTCATCGTGCGGCCTCTGACCCTCGATCATCTGGTTCACCGGGGACAGGTCCGCTTCCACGCCGAGAGCGCCCCCGCCGGCATCGAAGCCCAGAGGCCCTGGTACGACGCGGCCGCAAAACTCCTGGGCCTCCCGCAAGCAGATTATTCCCGTAACCTCTACATCGACCAGTTCGTCGTGTGGCGCCGAACCCTCGTCAAAAGTCTGGTCGCCCAAATCGAGGCGACGACAGGACGCGATTGGCAGGTGGCGCTGGCCCGAACCCCGCAATTCGCCGAGTACGTGCTCTATGGCCTGTTCGTCGAGCGTGTGCTGGGAGTCAATCAGGCCGAGGTTTACGTTGACC
>JAYVYJ010000154.1:0-30222 GCA_043784465.1 Hyphomicrobiales bacterium | reverse complement strand
AAGGATGCGGGCGTGATCCGCCGCGCGATGGCGGGCGTGCGTCTGAAGCTGGAGGAGGCCAAGCCCGACAGGACGGCGCGCGCGCGGCCGCCCCGTTTCGCGCCCGGGGGCCAGAGCACGCAGATCATCGTGGGCGCGGATTCCTCGACCGACCGCGACATCGTCGAGCGCGGCGCGTCGCTCTATTCGAGCTACGCGTTGCGCCGTGTCTATTTTTCCGCCTTCAGCCCGATCCCGACGCCTTCGTCCGCGCTGCCGCTCAAACCCGCGCCCCTGATGCGCGAGCATCGGCTCTATCAAGCCGACTGGCTGCTGCGCTTCTACGGCTTCTCGCCGGAGGAAATCTTCGAGGATGGGCCGCCGATGCTGGATCTCGCGCAGGACCCCAAACGGGCCTGGGCGTTGCGTCACCGCGACTTGTTCCCGCTCGACGTCAACCGCGCGCCGCGCGAAATGTTGCTTCGCGTGCCCGGTCTGGGCGCGCGTGTGGTCGACCGCATCCTCGCGGCGCGGCGCCTTGGCGCGTTGCGCTACGACGATCGTGCTCGGCTCTCCCGCCGCATCGCGGCGGTGCGCCCGTTTCTGGTGACGCCCGATTGGGTTCCCCGCGGACTGGCGACGCCCGACGCCGCGCGCGCGCCTGTGCAAATGGACCTGTTCGCATGAGCCGCGTAGTCACGCTGGACTCGCCGGTCGATTTCGAGGCGTGGCGCGCGCAGGCCCGGGCGCTGTTGGCGGACGGCGTCGCGCCGCAGGAGGTGGCATGGCGTGTGGCGGGGGAGGCCGAGCCGCTGCCGTTCGCGCCACCCGCGCCGGCGCTGCCGCCGCGCGAAATCCGCATCCCGCGCCGGTTCCTCGATCTGGGCGATCTCGCGATCCGCCATCGCGAACCCCAGCGTTTCGCGTGGCTCTATCGGCTGTTATGGCGGCTGGCAGACGACCCGCGCCTCCTCGACAACCCCGCCGACGCGGACGTCGCGCGCCTGAGCGCGATGGTGAAATCGGTGACCCGCGACCGCCACAAGATGACCGCGTTCGTGCGGTTTCGCGAGCGCGAAGGGGAGGGGCCGCGCTATGTCGCGTGGTTCGAGCCTGAGCATTTGATCGAGGAGCACGTCGCGTCGTTCTTCGTCGACCGCTACGCGTCGATGGAATTTGCAATTTTCACGCCCCGGCGCGCGGTTTTGTGGCTGGGCGGGGCGCTCCGGTTCGGTCCAGGCGGCAAGCCCGACTACGTGACCGACGCGGACGGGTTCTCGGCGGCGTGGGACGCCTATTACCGCTCGATTTTCAATCCCGGCCGTCTCATGCCCGCCGCCATGCGCAAGGAGATGCCCAAGAAATATTGGGCGAACATGCCCGAAACCCGCCAGATCCCTGCGCTGCTCGCCGCCGCCGCGCCTCGCGTCGAAGGCTGGCTCGCCGCGCCTGCCGGGGAGGCGCTGCGCCGGCGCCCCACGCGGCCCGCGCTGGCCTTCGTTCGCACGGAGACCCCGCTCGCCGCTTTGGCGGCCGAGGCGGCCTCCTGCACACGCTGCCCGCTGCACCGGGACGCGACCCAGACGGTTTTTGGCGAGGGCGCAGCGTCGGCGAGGCTGATGTTCGTGGGCGAGCAACCGGGCGACAAGGAGGATTTGGCGGGCCGGCCCTTCGCAGGTCCCGCCGGGGCCATGTTCGACGAGGCGCTCGCGGCGGCGGGGATCGATCGCGCCGAAGTCTATGTCACCAATGCGGTCAAGCACTTCAAATTTACCCCGCGCGGGCGGCTGCGGCTGCACAAGACGCCCGAACGACCGGAGATCGAGACTTGCCGCTGGTGGCTTGACCGGGAATTGCAGACCGTGTCCGCGCCGCTCGTGGTGGCGATGGGCGCGACGGCGGTGTTCGCGCTGACGGGCGAGCGGCCAAAGTTGAGAGACGTGCGGGGCCGGGCGCAGCCTTACGGCGAGGGACGGCGGCTGTTCGTGACCGTCCACCCCGCCTTCGTGCTACGCGTCCCCGATGCGCAACTCGCGCGGGCCGAAAGAGCCCGTTTTTTCGCCGACATCGCCGCCGCCGCGCGGTTGCTGGGGGAGGCTGCATGAGAATTCTATTCGCGCTGTTTCTGTTAGGCGTCAGTCCCGCCTACGCCGAGTGCGACGGGTTCAAGTGGAACGTCGCCGGGGAAAAGACGTGGTTCGCCGCCGCCCCGGAGCCGGTAAATGCGGGCGGCGCGGCCCAGACCGCTCGTTCTTATGAGGTCGCCCTGAAGCCGGCGGCGCAGGCGGGCTTCGCGGTCGAACCCAAGCAGGCGGCGAACGCGGGCGAATTTGGTGGAATCGTGCGGGTCGAGATCGCCCGCGCCGGGACTTGGCAGGTGACGACGACGCGCGAGGTCTGGACCGAGGTCGTGCAGGACGGCGCGCTTCAGCGCGTGCGAGGCGTATCGCGCCAGCGCGATTGCCCGTCGTTTGTCAAAAGCGTGCGCTTTATCTTGCGGGCGGGGCCGGCCGTCATCCAGTTCAGCCGGTCGAAGGAGGCGGCGCTCGGCTTCGTCGTCGCGCCGGGAAGCTAAAGTGCGCGCCCGCGCGCAAAGTTCAGAAAGGCCTCGGCGTCCTCGGGCGTCTTGTGCGCGCGCCGCGGCCAGACGAGCGGCGTCCCCGCGCGCGGCCACACATAGACCAGGTCGGTCGTCGCTTCGATTTCGAGGCCGTCGGCAAAGCGCAGGACTTTGGGCGGGGCGCCAAACGTGAGGGCGCGGTCGTCCAGCGTCAGGCGTACAGGTCCAGCGCCCCGCAGCACGCCCGCAATGACGGCGCCCTGCCGCCGCGCGGCGGCGAGGCCGCGCCGCGTCCATAATTGCAGCGCCATGAAGGCGACTGCGGCCAGTATCAACGAAATTTCGGCCGCGCGTCGGGCGACGGCGCCCGACAGTCCCAGCGCAGCGATGGCCGTGATCGCCAGGGCGAAGCACGCCAGCGGCGCAACATGGCGAGCGCCTAGGCCACCTGCGAGCCAGAGCCGCCACGCGGCGCGGGCTCCGGCGATTTCCGCCTCCGCTTCGGTCAATTCAAATTCGACGGAAAACGCCGTCATGCCTCGTCGGGAGCGCGCGCGTCGAGGCTCAGAGCATGCACGCCGCCGGCGATCTCGTCGGCGAGCGCGGCGTAAATCAGCCGGTGACGATTGACGCGATTTTTCCCGGCGAATTCGGCGCTGACGAGCGCGACGCGATAATGCGTCTCGCCGCCCGCGCGCGCCCCGACGTGCCCCGCGTGCAGCGCCGATTCGTCGATCACTTCCAAGCTTGCGGGCGCGAATTGCGACCTCAAGCGCGCCTCGATGCGGTCCCGCATGCCCATGCCGCCGTCTCCTGTTCAAGCGCGTCTTATACGAGTTCCCCCAAATCGACACGCGCGCTCATCCCGCCCGCTCGGGCGCCCGATGGATTTGAGCGAAGTCATGTAGCAATAGCCGTTAGGGCGCTTCGCAAACCGGCAAGAACTTAGTGTTTGACAAGAATTCAGATGTTCAATATCCGGAAGTTGTCAAGCAGGGGGATGGCGTGTCTCGCGTCCCGTGCAGGCGTCACCCAGCAGCCGCGAGGCTTTCGGCATGAGCGAACCGGCGCCCCGCAACCGCCCCCCCGTCTACGACCGTCTCGGACGTTCCGAGCTTCTCGACGCTCTTCGCAAGATGCATCTCATCCGATGCTTCGAGGAGGCTGCCGAGGACAGCTACGTCAAGGGCAAAAGCTACGGCACGATGCATCTGTCGATAGGACAGGAGGCTACGGCGGTCGGCGTCTGCGCGGCGCTCTCGGCGCGCGACTACATCACCTCGACCCATCGCGGCCACGGCCATTGCATCGCCAAGGGCGCGGACGTCGCCAAGATGTTCGCGGAGTTTCTTGGCCGCGAGACCGGCTATTGCCGGGGCCGGGGCGGCTCCATGCACATCGCCGATCCCGCTTTGGGCAATCTGGGGGCCAACGGCATCGTCGGCGGCGGACTGCCCATCGCGGTCGGCGCGGCGTTTTCAGCCAAGCGGCTGAGGACGGGCGCGGTGGCGGTCGCCTTCTTCGGCGACGGCGCCAACAATGAGGGCGCGTTCCACGAATCGCTCAACCTCGCGGCGGTATGGAAGCTGCCGGTCGTGTTTGTGTGCGAAAACAACCTCTATGGCATGTCGGTCTCGACCGCGCGGTCCACAGCCGTCAAGGATGTCGCCACGCGGGCGGCGGCCTATGACATTCCGGGAAACATCGTTGACGGCAACGATTTTTCCGCCGTCGCCGCCGCCACCTTCGCCGCCACTGACCGGGCGAGGGCTGGCGAGGGGCCGACGCTGATCGAGTGCAAGACCTATCGCACCAAGGGCCATTCGCGCTCCGACCGCAACCGCTACCGCACGCGCGAGGAAATCGAGGCGTGGCGCGCGCGCGATCCCATCGCCGCCTTCGAGGCCGAACTCACTGCGCTGGGAGTCGCCGACCGCACGGAACTTGACGCGCTCGCCGCCGACGCGGCCCGAGAGGTCGAGGCGGGCGTCGCCTTCGCGGAAGCGAGCCCGGTTCCCTCGCCCGAAAATCTTCTGGAAAACGTCTATACCCCGCAATGACAAGAGAACTCACCTACGCCGAGGCGATCCGCGAGGCGCTCGCGCTGGCGCTGGACGGCGATTCCAACGTCGTCCTCATGGGCGAGGACATCGGCCTCTATGGCGGCGCCTTCGGCGTGACCGGCGATCTCGTGGCGCGCTTTGGCGAGGATCGGGTGATCGACACGCCGATATCGGAACTCGGCGGCGCGGGCCTCGCGGTCGGCGCGGCGTTGACGGGCACGCGGCCGATCTACGAATTTCAGTTCTCGGACTTTTCGATGCTGGCGATGGAGCAGATCGTCAATCAGGCCGCCAAACTGCGTTACATGCTGGGCGGCGCGGTCTCGGTGCCGGTGGTGTTTCGCATGCCGACCGGCTCGGGATTAGGGGGCGCCGCGCAGCACAGCCAGAGCCTGCAAGCGTGGTTCGCCCACGTGCCGGGGTTGAAAGTGCTGGAGCCCGCCACCCCGTACGACGCCAAGGGCCTTCTGCTGGCCGCCGTCGCCGATCCCGATCCCGTGCTGCTGTTCGAGCACAAGCTGCTTTACAAGGCCAAGGGCCCGGTGCCCGAGGGTCATTACACGGTGCCCATCGGGGAAGCGGCGCTAAGGCGCGTGGGGCGCGACCTCACGCTGGTCGCCTGCGGAATCATGGTCCCGCGCGCGCTTGAGGCGGCGCGGGTCCTCGCAGATGAGGGGATCGAGGCGGAGGTGATCGACCCGAGGTCGCTGCGCCCGCTCGACATGCCGACAATCCTTGCGAGCGTGAAGAAGACCTCGCGGCTGATGTGCGTCTACGAGGGCGTCAAAGCTTTCGGCGTCGGCGCGGAGATCGCGGCGGCCGTCGCCGAGAGCGAGGCCTTCGATTATCTCGACGCGGCCATCGTGCGGCTCGGCGGCGCCGACGCGCCGGTCCCCTACAGTCCTGCGCTCGAACGCGCCATGGCCCCGCAGAGCGAGGACATCGTCGCCGCCGCGCGCCAACTCGCGCGGGCCTGAGCCATGCCGGTCGAGATCGTGCTGCCGCGCGTCGACATGGACATGGAGCGGGGCAAGTTTTCCTGCTGGTTTGTCGAGGAGGGCGCGCGGGTCGAAAAGGGTCTCCCGCTATTCGAGATCGAGACCGATAAGGCGGCGATGGAGGTCGACGCGCCCGCCTCGGGCTGGCTTCGCGAGGTCTCAGCCAATCCCGGCGACGTCCTGCCCGTCGGCACGGTGATCGCACGGATTTATGCGGAAGGGGAAGCGGCGGCGACGCCGGTTGCGCGCCCTGACGCGCCGGCGCTCTCCGTCATGGCGGAAGCGCGGCCTCCCGCGGCGAGCCCCGAAGCGCCCGCCGCCGGCGCGCGCGTCCGTGCGACTCCCGCAGCGCGCCGCCTCGCGCGCGGGGCGGGCGTCGATCTGTCGGCGCTCTGCGGTTCGGGGCCATGGGGCCGCGTTCAGGCGCGCGACGTGCTGAGTTCGCCGCGCGCGGCGCGCGGTCTGCATCGGGAATGGCTTGTGCGCGGGGAGAGGGCGCCGCTCGTGCTCATCCACGGTTTCGGCGCCGATCTCAACGTCTGGCGGCGCTGGCTCGACCGGCTGCCGGCCGGGCGGGGCGCGCTGGCGCTGGACCTGCCGGGGCATGGCCGTTCGCCGCTCGGTGAACGCATCGAGGTCGATGGGTTCGCCGACGAGGTCGCCGCGACGCTGGCGGCGGAAGGCGTGGGCTTCGCGCATGTGGTCGCCCATTCGCTGGGCGCGGCGGTCGCGGTCGCGCTGGCGGCGCGACGGCCCGATCTCGTGGGTTCGCTCACGCTGCTCGCCCCGGTCGGCTTTGGCCCCGACGTCAATGGCGCTTTCCTCGCTGGTTTCCTCGCCGCGTCTTCGCCCGACGCGCTGCGCCCCTGGCTGGCGGAACTCGTGGAGGACGCCAGCGCGCTCGGCGACGGGCTGGCGGAGCGCACCCTGCGGTTGCGCCGGGAACGCGACCTCGATCCCGCACAGGCGCGGATCGCGGCGGCGCTGCTGCCGGGCGGCGCGCAGGTTTACGACGCGCGTCCGGCGATGGACGCTTGCAAGGTTCCCATCAAAGCGATCTTCGGGCGCGAGGATCGCATCGTGCCGGCCGCGCATGTGCGCAACGCGCCCGGCCATGTGGCGACGCATGTTTTGGCGGGAATTGGCCATATGCCGCACTGGGAGGCGCGCGATCTGGTCGCAGTCCTGGCCGCAGATAACGCCGCCGCGGGCGACGCCCGTGCGATGAGGTGAACGCGCAAATTAAGTTTACGCTAACGCAAGAACAATAACGCGCTCCGTCCGTTCTTTTCCGGGACCGAGAAGGAGATGACGATGGGCTCGCAGGTTAACGGCGACGCCATAAGGGTGGCGCTAGCCTCGCTGCTTCGTCTGATCGATAGGCTGGGGGCGCGGGCGCTCTATGGTCGTCAGGAGGACGTCGACGAGTTCGAGCGCGAGGTGCGCTCCACGCTGTTCGCCCATTTAGAGGGCGTAAGCCCGGCGGAGACGGCGGAGGGGGTCGCCCTGGCGCATACGCTTGTCGAGCCGATTCTGCGGCGCTTGCGCGACGGAGCGCAGGTCGAGCGCGAGCCGCTCGATATCGACCTCGCCGCTTTGCCGGTGATCGGGCGGCTCAACTGAAATGCGGAGTTGAAGTCTTTTGGTGAAACCGCCATCTACGCGATCAGTGCTTGGGCGTTCCGATTGAGGCAGCCATGTCGATCCGACCCGTGAGACGCGTTTCCGAATCCAAGCCCACGATGGAGGGCGCTGGGGTTCGCCTGCGCCGCGCGTTCGGGTTTGGCGACCCGTCGGAATTCGACCCGTTCCTGATGATGGACGATTTCCGGGGCGATCGTCCGTCCGACTATTCCGCCGGTTTTCCCTGGCACCCGCATCGCGGCATCGAGACGATAACGTATGTGCTCGCGGGCGGCGTCGAGCATGCCGACAGCCTTGGCAATCGCGGCGTGCTAGGGCCGGGCAGCGTACAATGGATGACCGCGGGGCGCGGCATACTTCATCAGGAAATGCCGCATGGCGACGCACTGGGGCGTATGCACGGCTTCCAGCTCTGGGCGAACCTGCCCTCAAGCCTCAAGATGACGGCGCCGCGTTATCAGGACATAGCCGGGTGCGACGTGGCGGAGGCTATCGACGACGACGGCACGAAGGCGCGCATCATCTGCGGCGAGATGTTCGGCGTCAAAGGCCAGGTCGAAGGCGTGGCGGCGGACCCTAATTACATCGACGTTACGATTCTCCCCGGCAAGCGCAAGACGCTGAAGGTCGATTCCTATCGTCAGGTATTCGCCTACATATTCGAAGGCTCGGGCCAGTTTGCAAACGCCTCCGCCCCATTTGGCGCGCTGCGCGAGGAGGAGGTGAACGGCCAGGAGATTCTGCTGCGCGATCCCGTGGGCGATCGCTCGCTCGTGACGTTCGACACAGGCGACGAGATTGTCGTGCAGGCGGGGGAGCAGGGTTTGCGGTTCCTGCTGGTCTCCGGCAAACCGATTGGCGAACCCGTGGCCTGGCATGGCCCCATCGTGATGAACACGCAGGCCGAGATCCGACAGGCGATGACCGACCTCCAGCGCGGCACGTTCATCAGCTAAGGCAAAGGACCCCTTTCGGGGCCCTTTTTAGCTAAGGCAAAGGACCCCTTTCGGGGCCCTTTTTTATTCCTGCGGGATCGCGAGCGGCTTGGCGGGCGTAGCGTCCGCCAGCGGTCCCGGCCCGTCGCCATCGCGCTTGTAGATGTCGGGGCGAAACTGCACAACGCCGTCCGGCGTCGCCCAGGCCGTCACATAAACCCAATAGACGGCGACCGGCTTGACCAGCTTCACGTCGATGCGCTGGCCCGAGCGGATGGCGTCGTCGATCTGGTCGCGGCTCCAGTTCGGCGTGTCCTTCAGCAGCCACGCTACATAGTCTCGCACATCCTGTACGCGCACGCAGCCCGACGAGACAAAGCGGAAGTCGTCACCGAAAATGCCCTTCTCCGGCGTGTCGTGCATGTAGACGCCGTAAGGATTGTTGATGTTGATGCGCACCGCGCCCAGCGCGTCGATTTCCGCCCCCGGGTCCTGTCGATAGCTGTAATGGGTGGCCTCATCCGTGTTCCAGTTGACGGCGGTGGGCTGAACCTCCTTGCCGTCCTTGTCGATGATGTGAATCTTCTCTTCCGCCAGATAATCCGGGTTGGCCTTCATCTTGGGGATGAGGTCTTTCTTGATGAGCGACGGCGGGACATGCCAGTACGGATTGAAATTGATGTCGATAGCCTTGGTCTGCATGATCGGCGAGGGCCGATCGATGCGGCCGACGCCCGCCCGGTGATGCGAAAACACCTGACCGTTCTCGACCGTCTCGACCGCAGCCGCCGGCAGGTTGACCATTACGAACCGCTCGCCCAGATCGCCGGAAAGGGCGCGCAGACGCACCAGATTGATCTGCAATTCGCGCAACCGCTCCTCGGCGGGAACGTTCATCGCCTTCAACGTCTCTTCGTCGAGGCTTCCAGTCGGCCCCAGGCCGTGGCGGATCTGGAAGTGTTTGACGCCCTGTTCGACGAAGGAATCGAACGTGACGCCGGAAGCCGCGTCCTCGCCCAGATCGTTGGAGACCATAAGGCGCTGACGCAAGGCTTGCACCGCGCGGCCTTTGGCGCCCAGCTTCAACGCTCCGCCCGGCACCGGCGACCAGCCGCCGCGCGCCACGAGGTCCTGATATTTCTGGATCGCGTTATCGGTCGCAGCGACGGTGGCTGGCGAAAGCGTCGGCGTGGTCTCGCGGCTGATGGACAGGTTCTCGGAAACCTCCCAGCCCTGCGGCCATTCGGCCTGATCGACGCCATGGCGGGGGGCGGCGAGGGCGGGCGACAGCGCCAAGGCGGCCGTGGCTGCCGCGATCAACAGGGCGCGCCGAGAGCAGGCGGAGGAAACTCGGTGCAACATGAGCGGCGTGATCCTTGATCTGGTTTTGGCGGGACTCATCGACCGAGTCCGCGCCTGACGGCTTCCAACGATTCGCATCGATTGCGGCCATCATGGATAACGCGAACAAAAAGCCTGCCGCATAGGGCGTTTTTATGGCGCGTCCCGTTCGCATTCACGCCGCCGCCGGTCCCGACCCGCAAGGTTTACAGCGAGTTAAGCGCCACGCGCGGACCATTCTGACGCTGAGTGACCTTTGCGACACGCTAAGCGCACGCAAAGCGCCGCCCTCAACGCCTATCCGGCTGCACGCTCGACCACGCCGGCTATGTCGCGGATGATGCCGTTCACCGCGAAATCCTTGGGCGTATAGATGGCGGCGACGCCCTCGGCTCTCAGGATGTCGGCGTCTCCGGGCGGGATGATGCCGCCCACCACCACCGGCACATGGCCAAGGCCCGCCGCTTTCAGCTTGGCCAGCACCTCGCGCGTCATCGCCACATGGCTGCCCGACAGGATCGAGAGACCCACGCAATGCACGCCCTCCCGCGCGCGCGCGACAATCTCGTCCGGCGTCAGGCGGATGCCGTCGTAGACGACGTCCATGCCCGCATCGGTCGCGCGTACCGCGATCTGTTCGGCGCCGTTGGAATGGCCGTCGAGGCCCGGCTTGCCAACCAGAAACTTTAGCCGCCGTCCCAATTTGAGCGAAACGCGTTGAATCTCGGCGCGCAATTCGTCGAGATCGTCCGCGCCTTGACGCGCGCTTGGGCTGACGCCGGTGGGCGCGCGATATTCGCCGAACTCCGCCCGCAGCGCGGCGCCCCATTCGCCCGTCGTGACGCCCGCCTTCGCCGCCGCGATGGAGGCGGGCATCACGTTCGCCCCGCTCGCCGCCGCCGCGCGAAGCTCGCTCAACGCCTTCTCGACCGCCACAGGGTCGCGCGCGGCGCGCCACGCCTTGAGGCGCGCGATCTGGTCGATCTCGCCTTGAGGGGAGGGCACGTAGATGACGCCATCGCCCCGGGTCAGCGGCGAGGCTTCCGTCGTCGTGAACCTGTTGACGCCCACGACGATCTGCGCGCCGCGCTCGATGCCTTCAAGCCGCGCGGTGTTGCTCTCCACCAGCCGCGCCTTGAGATAGCCGCTCTCTATGGCCTTCACCGCGCCGCCCATCGCGTCGATGGCGGCGAGTTCCGCGCGCGCCTGCGCCTTCAATTCCTCGACCTTGGCCTCGACTTCCTTCGAGCCGTCGAACAGGTCGCCGTATTCCAGCAAGTCCGTCTCGTAGGCCATGATCTGCTGGATGCGCAACGACCATTGCTGGTCGAATGGACGCGGCAGCCCCAAAGCCTCGTTCCACGCGGGCAATTGTACGGCGCGGGCGCGCGCACGCTTGGAGAGCACCACCGACAACATCTCGATGAGGATGCGATAGGCGTTGTTCTCCGGCTGCGCTTCCGTCAGCCCCAGCGAATTGACCTGCACGCCGTAGCGGAAGCGCCGCTTGGCGGCGTCGATGACGCCGTAGCGATCACACGTGATCTCGTCCCACAGGTCCACGAACGCCCGCATCTTGCAAAGTTCGGTGACGAACCGCATGCCGGCGTTGACGAAAAACGAGATCGACCCCACCACCTCGGCGAAGCGTTCCTCGCTGACCTCGCCGGACGCGCGCACCCGGTCCAAAATCGCGATGGCGGTCGCGAGCGCGTAGGACAGTTCCTGCACCGGCGTCGCGCCCGCCTCCTGCAAATGGTAGGAGCAGACGTTCATCGGGTTGAACTTCGGCGCTTCGCGCGCGCACCACAGGATCAGGTCTTTGGTGAGCCGCAGCGACGCGTCGGGGGGATAGACGTAAGAGCCGCGCGACAGATATTCCTTGATGATGTCGTTTTGCGTCGTGCCCGAAAGGACCGCGCGCGGTGCGCCCTGTTCGTCCGCCACGGCGACATAGAGCGCCATCAGCCAGCAGGCGGTGGCGTTGATCGTCATCGATGTGTTCATGGTCGCAGTGGGGATCTGGTCGAGCAGTGTACGCATGTCGCCCAGATGGCTTATGGCGACGCCGACCTTGCCGACCTCGCCGCGCGCCAGCGGATCGTCGCTGTCGTAACCCAGTTGCGTCGGCAGATCGAAGGCGATGGACAGGCCCGTCTGGCCTTTTGCGAGATTGCCGCGATAGAGCGCGTTCGATTCGGCGGCGGTGGAATGGCCCGCGTAGGTGCGGAAGATCCAGGGCTTGTCGCGTTCCATGCTGCTCTTGTCGCCGGAGTCTGGTGCGCTGCACAAGAGCAGAAAAAGCCATCGGCGACTACCCTTCGATAGTTACAGTCGCCCGTCCCAGGTCTTGACCGCGTTGGCGCATGCGCCTTCGCGGCCTTGCTGCAATTTTGCGGAGCTTTGCAATTTCCGCGCTATCGTCAGGGATAATATTGGGCGAGACCTTTCGGATGACCTTTAATAGCCGACCGCTATTCACGCCGGACTGGCCGCGTTACGCCATTCTCGCGCATTTGGCGTTCTGGTTGTCCTCTGCGGCTCTCGTCGCCGCCATTGCGGCCGGCGCTGCGGCGCTGGTTTCCGCCAGCGTGGGAATATTCATTTTCATCACCTGGCTTTTCACAGCTTTTTCACTGGGCTGCGCAGCCCTGATTTCGGGAAGGATTTATGTGGGCAATCAGATTTTTACACGCACACCGACAACCGGGGCGCCCGCTCGTACGGTGGGCGGCTTCGTCGCAGGAAGCGCGGGGGCTCTGCTCTTTTTCGGATACGCGTTGACCACCATGAACGGCCATTGATGGGCCTGTTCACCAGAACCGGTTGCGCAACATCGACAGGGTGGTCAGCATAAGCGTCGTCACCGCGAGAATGACGGCGATGGTCAGCATTGGGTCGGGGAGCGGCACGACGTTGGGCTTGGCGAAGGCGAAGCGGACATAGAGGCCCGCAAAGATGCAGCCCACCAGCAGCAGCGAATTGAAGATCGCGCCAAAGCCCTGGCGCTGCATGATGTAATCGATGACAAACCCCGATATCACCACAAACGCGAAAGAGGTGATCCAGAACGCCGCGAAGTCGAAGCCTTCGAGGCGACCCAGAAATGTCCAAACCGGCTGCATGGCGTACATCGATAGGCCTCCGCGCAAGGCGATGTTCGTTTCCTCATGGTCTGGACAACAAATCTTCGCGCCCGGTTAATCGCCTTAGCCCAAAGAACAGGACGCAGGCGCGTGCGGGCGGTTGATTTCGGGCGCCGTCGCGGTCATTTTGCGTTGCAACAGACGCGGAGCCAGCCGCGTCTTGACGCCAGGGAGCGCCCCGACGCCGTCGGGAGGGAAAACGGAGCCGTAATGGATCGCATCGCCGCCGCCGCCACGGGAACGCCGCTGATCGACAGCGCCGCGCCCGCCAAGGATCTTTACGAGATCGGCGAAATTCCGCCGCTCGGTCATGTGCCCAAACACATGTACGCGTGGGCGATCCGCAAGGAGCGCCACGGGCCGCCCGAACAGGCGATGGAGATCGAGGTCGTCCCCACCTGGACGCTGGACAGCCACGACGTGCTGGTGCTCGTAATGGCGGCGGGCGTCAATTATAACGGCGTGTGGGCGTCGCTGGGCGAGCCGCTTTCGCCCATCGACGGCCACAAGCTGCCCTATCATATCGCCGGTTCCGACGCTTCGGGCATCGTCTGGGCTGTCGGCTCCAAGGTCAAACGCTGGAAGGTCGGCGACGAAGTCGTCGTCCATTGCAATCAGGACGACGGCGACGACGAAGAGTGCAACGGCGGCGACCCGATGTTTTCTTCCTCGCAGCGCATCTGGGGCTACGAGACGCCGGACGGCTCGTTCGCCCAATTCTGCCGCGTGCAGGACCGTCAGTTGATGGACCGCCCGCGCCATCTGACCTGGGAGGAGAGCGCCTCCTACACGCTGACGCTGGCGACCGCCTATCGTATGCTCTTCGGCCACGAGCCGCATCGCCTGAAGCCTTCCGACAACGTGCTGATCTGGGGCGCGTCGGGGGGCTTGGGCGTGTTCGGCGTGCAGCTTTGCGCCGCCTCGGGCGCCAACGCCATCGGCGTGATCTCGGACGAATCCAAGCGCGACTATGTGCTGAGCCTGGGCGCCAAGGGCGTCATCAACCGCAAGCATTTCAACTGCTGGGGCCAGTTGCCCAAAGTCAACAGCCCCGAGTTCAACGATTACATGAAAGAGGCGCGCAAGTTCGGCAAGGCGATCTGGGACATCACCGGTAAGAAAGACGTCGACATGGTGTTCGAGCATCCGGGCGAACAGACGTTTCCGGTCTCGTGCTTCGTGGTCAAGCGCGGCGGCATGGTGGTGTTTTGCGCGGGCACGACGGGCTTCAACCTCACCTTCGACGCGCGCTTCGTCTGGATGCGGCAAAAGCGCATCCAGGGCTCGCATTTCGCCCATCTCAAGCAGGCGGTCGCGGCCAACAAGTTCGTGATCGACCGGCGCGTCGATCCCTGCATGTCGGAAGTGTTCCCCTGGGGCGAAATTCCGCAGGCGCACACCAAGATGTGGAAGAACCTGCATGCGCCGGGCAACATGGCCGTGCTGGTTTGCTCGCCCCGAACGGGCCTGCGGACGCTTGAAGACGTGCTGGCGGCGGGCAAGGTCAAAGGGGCGTAAGCGCGCTTGGGTCCGCCCTCACCACATGGTCTTGCTGTAAGAGGCGGCGAGGCCCGCGTCGAGTTCGGCGGAATCCTGCGGCAGCGCGAGCTGGTCGCGGATGATTTCTCCCAGCGAAGGAAAATCGGAACGCGCCGGCCACGAGTCGGCGTTCCATAGTTTCGAGCGCATGAACGCCTTGGCGCAATGCATGTAGACCGAGTCAATTTGCACGACCATGACGGTGAGCGCCGGCTTGCCGTCCACCGCGAGGCGATTGCGCAGGTCCTCGTCGACGGTCAGACGGGCTTGGCCATTGACGCGCAGGGTCTCGTCCATGCCGGGAATGAGGAAAAGCAGGCCCACCGCCGGGTTGACGACGACGTTCTCCCAGGAGTCGAGGCGGTTGTTGCCCGGCCGGTCGGGGATGATCAGCGTGGTGTCGTCGAGCGGTTGCGCAAATCCAGCCCGGTCGCCCTTCGGCGTCACGTCGCCATGGCCGTCGCGATCCTGCGTGCCGATCAGCACGAACGGGCTTTTGCTGAGGAAATGACGCGCGTGCGCGTCGAGACGGCGCATCTCCTTTTTGACGGGGAGATCGCCGGGCTCTCGGTAAACGGCGCGAAGTTCGGCCCGGGTCTCGATAAATTTCATCCGTCAGCCCCGCCTTTTCCGGCCTTCCCAGTAACATGACTTGATCGACGCGATCAATTTGCGCATCGACGCTAAGGCGCGGCGACGAAATCCTCGACAGCCTGCCGCGCGGCGTCGCGCGTCTTTTCCCGCGCCGCCTGTTCGACGCGCAGCCGCGCAAGCTCTGTCTCGTCGGCGTCGAGACCTGTGACGTATCGTTTTTGCAGGTCCGATCCCGTCCCTACGGCGACGACCAAATTCTTGAGCCGCGTCTGGTCGGCGATCACCTGATCGATCCGCGCGCCGGTCTGGGAGAACGCCCGCTCGGCCTCCGCCTGCCGGGCGCGCAAAGCGCCGAGCTTTTCGAGGCGGACGCGAGTCTCGGCGTCGAGGCCGCCCGATCTCGCGTACGTCGCGAGCGCGGCCCCGTCGATCCCGGCGAGCGCCACGGCCCGCGTCTGCGTCATCTCCTGTAGGATGGCGAGGGTCTGGCCCTCGCCTGCGGGCACGTCGAACCCCAGCCGCAGCCGCCCATCCGCTTCCTCGACGGACACGCCCTTGGGCTCGACGAGATGGCCGCCCGCGAGTTTGTCGGTCAGTACGATCAGCCGGCGCGGCGCGTCGGTCTTGACGCGATAGGCTGCACGGCGGCGCGTCACGTCGTCCAACGTCAGGAGGCCCTGGGCGATCCGCGCCCGCGCCGTCGTAACGGTGGCGGAATCGTCCTCCTCGACGGTGGTTTTCTGGTCGAGCGCGAAGCTCATCAACCGCATTTCGCCGGCGGGCGTGGCGCTGAGCCGCGCATCGCCCAGATAGGTCGCGCCGTTCACGCCCATTTCATAGATCGTCACAATGCCCGGCGGCAGGCTTATGTCGCGGTCGTTGACGAATTCCACCGCGCTCAGGGGATGGCGGCGGTCAAGGCGCGGGTCGTAAAGCGCGACCCGCCGCAGTTTCGCATCGCCGTCGACGATGGGCATGGAGAGCGAGCGCCCGTCGTTCAAGGTTACAGGAAAGGGCAGGTGGAACGCGACCTGCGTGACGCTCTCCTGCGCCGCGATCGCTTCCGCGCCCTCGGCGAGCGACAGCGCGTCGGTCGCGGGCGTTGGACGGGGGGCGCTCGGCGCGGCCATCGTCCCGAGCGCAGACGGCATGTCGGCGCGCCGGGCGCGCGCCTGCTTCTGCAAGGCCGGCTTGGCGGTTTCGGCCTCGCGCAGCACGAAACCCCTGTCCGTCTCCGGCGCCAGCCGCTCGCCCAGATCGACCGGCGCCAGCGGCCGCTCGACCATATAGGCGCGGTAAAGCTCCTGCCGGAACGCCACCGGACGCCCCGACACAAGCGTCAGATCGACGTCCTTCCAGTCCTGCCCCGACAGGTTTTCCAGCGTCGCCCAGGCTTGCAGCACGCCCTTTTTGGCGTCGGGCGCAGGGTCGAGCAGCAGCCGATAGGACGTCTTCCATACCGGCGCCGAGGCGAGATACGCGACATGCAGCGCCCGTGCGCCCTTGCCGCGCGCGGCCAGCCGCAACACGCGCACGTCCTTGACCCCGCCCGCCGCGACCTTGGCGAGCGCCTCGCTAATCTGCGCGCGCAGGGCGGGATCGGCGAATTTGACGCTCTCGGCGTCCTCCAGCACGAATTGCCGGAGGCCTTCTACCCCCATCGCCGTCACCCGATGCTGAGTCAGCGCGACATTGGCGTTGGCCCCCGTCGCGGTCTCCTCGGACACGCCGACGACGCGGCCGGCGATCTTCACCGGCCCGCCGACTTCGATCTCCGCGCCTTGAAGCGCCGCCAACAGTCCCGGCGCCGAGGACAGCGCGTCGCGGTCGAACGGCAGCGCGTCGAAAGCGCGCGTCAGCGGTTCGTCCAGCGCGGTGTCGAGCCCGCCGACGCCGCCGTGGTCGTCGAACACCACGAGGCTCTTGAGAATGTCGTCGACTTGCGAACGCGGCGCCCTCAACTCCAGCGTCGCGTCGCCGTCCACCTGCGCTTCGTACTCATAAAGCCCGAGCCCGCCGGTCGACAGCACCACCCGCTTGAGCGCCAGGTCCGAAGCGCCCGCTGCGCTCGACCACGCCGCCACAGCCAAACAGATTCTCGCCATCCACGCCATGAGCGCCTCCCTTGCCTTGAGCAGCCTGATCGACGTCAGGGGACGGGAGGCGGCGACATGTCGGCGAAAGCACGGCTTTGTCGAGTTGATCTGAGGCGCTCCGCCCGCAGAACCACCGCGCCGCTCGCCACGATCAAGGCGTTGCCCGCGATCACATGCCCACTGAGGCCGTCGCCCCAAACCAGCCAGCCCAGCACGCTCGCCCATAGAATTGCGGTATATTGAAAGGGAGCCAGCACCGAGGCCGGGGCCAACGCCAGCGCCCGCGTCATGCAGACGAAACAGCCCATCGCCACCGCGCCCAGAAGGAACGTCAGCGTCAGGTCGAACAGCCCCGGCGCCCTGAACGCGAAGGGCAGGGTCGCCGCGCCGATCAGCCCGGCGCCGCCGAACTGCCAGACCACGAGTTGCAGCCAATGCACGCCGCGCAACGCGCGCGTGATCGTCTGGCCGATGGCGTAAAGCGTCGCGCCGAGCAGCGCCACCGGGGCGGCGGTCGAGAAAATGTCGGGCGTCGGCCTCAGCGCGACGACGACGCCGAGAAACCCGACGACGACAGCCGCCCAGCGCAGCGGCTCCACTTCCTCGTGCAGGAATATCGCCGACAGCGCGGTAACGATGATGGGCGCGGCCATGTAGAACGTCATGACGTCGGCGAGCGGCATGGTGCGCGTCGCGTAGTAAAAGCAATAGGTGTCGGCCGCCATCGCCAGCACGCGCGCGCTTTGCAGGCCGGGCCGACGCCGGTCGAGCAGGGTGGCGTCGATTCCCCACGCCATCGGCGCCAGCACGAACGCCGCTCCGACCGCACGCAGCGCCAGCAATTGACCGACCGCGTAGTCCGCCACCAGCCATTTGCCGAGCGCGTCGTTGAGCGCGAAGAAAAACACGGCGAGCAGAAACAGGATGACGCCGCGCCGCCGCGACGCGGCGTCGGGATTTTTCATTAGACGACTTTGCGCACCCAACCGAACTCGTCGTTGGTATGGCCGCGCTGGATTCCAACGAGCCTCAGTTTGAGGCTTTCGGTGACCGGCCCGCCGTCGCCCTCGCCGATGACGAAATCGCCCTTGGCCGACTTGATCCGGCCTATGGGCGAAACCACCGCCGCCGTGCCGCAGGCGAAGCACTCGCGCAGCCGCCCGCTGGCCGCGTCCGCGCGCCATTGGTCGATAGAATAGGGCGCTTCGCGCACCACGCGACCCTCCGCGCGGGCGATGGCGAGGATCGAATCGCGGGTGACGCCGGGCAGGATCGAGCCGTTGAGCGGCGGGGTTTGCAAGGATCCGTCGTCGAACGCAAAGAACACGTTCATGCCGCCGAGTTCTTCGACCCATTTGCGCTCGGCGGCGTCGAGGAACACGACCTGATCGCAGCCCTGGCGTACTGCTTCGGCTTGCGCGACGAGGCTCGCCGCATAATTGCCGCCGCATTTGGCCGCGCCCGTGCCCCCCGGCGCGGCGCGGGTGTAATTGTCGGAGAGCCAGACCGTCACGGCCTTCTTGGCCCCCTTGAAATAGGCGCCGACGGGGGAAGCGATGACGACGAACAGATATTCGCTCGCCGGTTTCACGCCGAGGAAAACCTCGCTGGCGAATTGAAAGGGCCGCAGATAAAGGCTGCCTTCGCCGCCGGGAACCCACTCGCGGTCGATCTTCACGAGTTCCTCACAGGCGGCGAGGAACAGGTCTTCGGGCACGGGCGGCATCGCCAGCCTCTCGGCCGATTCCTGAAAGCGGCGCGCGTTGCGTTCCGGCCGGAACATCGTGATCCCGTCCGCCGTCCGATAGGCCTTAAGCCCCTCGAAGATTTCCTGCGCGTAATGCAGCACCGCGCTGGCGGGATCGATGGAGAAAGGCCCGCGCGCCTTGATCTCAGGCGTACCCCAGCCTTCGCCCTCGGTCCATTTTACGACCACCATGTGATCGCTGAACACCCGCCCAAACCCCGGATCGCGCATCATGTCCGCCCGCGCCTCCCCCGAGGTCGGCGCGGGGTGGGGGATATGGCGGAAGTTCGTCTCCCGGCTCATGGCGTCCTCGTGCGGCAAATTGGTTGAGCCATGCATTAGGAGCATTCGACGCCGGTTTCAAATGCAGCCTTAAAACGCTACGGGGGCCGGTGAGTTTCAAAATGCGGATTTGAGACTCACGGGCGCCGGCCTCCGCAGGAAGGCTGGCGCCCGGACTGGAAAAAGCGCGGCGCAAGGACGCCGTTCGTCAGACTAAAGCCAGCCTTTGATGGTCGCCCAAATCGACTTGGCGGGAGCCTTGGTTGCGGGCGCCTTCCCGTCGATGGAGGGCAGGGTGGCGGGAGAAGCGTGAGCCGAAACCGAAGCGGTCTGAACCGGGGTCGCGGCGGACGTCGCGGCGGGCGCTACGATCTGGGAGGCGGCGACCTGCGTCGCGCCGATGGTCGAGGCGAAAGCCGGAATTTTCGTTAGCGTGTCCGGTCCTGCGAGGCCGTCGATCTCCAGACCGTGCGCGCCCTGGAAAGCGCGCAGCGCCTTGTCCGTCGCCGGGCCGAACTGGCCGTCGGCGGGAATGTCGAGCGCGTGCTGCAACGTCTTCACCGCTTCGCCCGTCACGCCGGGCGCGAGCAAGACGAGTTCGCCCAGGCCCAGTTTGAGGAACGTGTCGGGACCCGCGATCCCATCGACGGCGAGGCCGTGCGACTGCTGGAACGCCTTGAGCGCGGTTTCCGTCGCCGGCCCGAAATCGCCGTCGGCGGGGACGCCGAGCTTCGTCTGAAGAACTTTGACCGGATCGCCGGCGACGCC
This sequence comes from Hyphomicrobiales bacterium, assembly GCA_043784465.1. Classification (GTDB taxonomy): domain Bacteria; phylum Pseudomonadota; class Alphaproteobacteria; order Rhizobiales; family Beijerinckiaceae; genus Roseiarcus. The sequence goes on along the minus strand of JAYVYJ010000154.1, from coordinate 10,530 downwards.
CTTGCGTAGATATGACATGGATAATCCTTGTGACCTAACCTCGAAAACCCGCGTTTGGGGCGGGTGTGACGCAACGTCGTCGGCCATAATCCGACGCCACGACATTCTAACGAAACGGCGTTAGGCCGATTCGGCTCCCCGGTCTGGTGAAAATTTGACCTGTGCGCCGGTCGTGACTACCACGCAAGTCTCGCTCCGGGTCTGTCGCATGTCCCCCAACGCCCATGTCCGAATCGGCCGCAGCCCCCACGCCGCCACGTTCGGCGCGGATTTGCCGCTTGCGCTTATCGCCGGCCCCTGCCAGCTCGAAAGCCGGGCGCACGCGCTCGAAGTCGCCTCCGCGCTCAAGGAGATCGCCGCGCGTCGTGGCATCGGCCTCGTGTTCAAGACCTCTTTCGACAAGGCCAACCGCACCTCGGGCGGGGCGCAGCGCGGCCTCGGGATAAAGGCGGCGCTGCCGATCTTCGCCGAAATTCGAGACTCGCTAGGGTTGCCCGTGCTTACCGACGTCCATGAGAGCGCGCATTGCGCGCTCGCCGCCGAGGTCGTCGACGTCTTGCAAATTCCCGCTTTCCTCTGCCGCCAGACCGACCTCCTGATCGCCGCCGCCCGCACCGGGCGCGCCGTCAACGTCAAAAAGGGCCAGTTTCTCGCGCCCTGGGACATGAAAAATGTCGTCGCCAAACTGACGGATTCAGGCGCCGCCGACGTGCTGGTGACCGAGCGTGGCGTCAGCTTTGGTTACAACACGCTGGTGTCGGACATGCGCGCGCTTCCGATCCTGGCTCAGACCGGCGCGCCGGTGATCTTCGACGCCACCCATTCCGTGCAGCAGCCGGGCGGGCTGGGCGGCGCTTCGGGCGGGCAGCGCGAGTTTGTCCCCGTATTGGCGCGCGCGGCGGTTGCGGTCGGCGTGGCGGGCGTATTCATCGAGACCCACCCCGACCCCGACAACGCTCCCTCGGACGGCCCCAACATGGTGCCGTTGCGTGAGTTCGAGGCCTTGATCGCCGAGTTGCAGGAATTCGACGCTTTGACGAAGAGAACGCGCCGCAGTTCGTAAATCTCGGGTAAATCGGTCACCAACAAGTCATTAATCCGTTTTATGACGGGCCTCATGGACAAGTATCTGTTCAGTTACGCCAGCCCCGCCGACCCGCCCGTTAAGCGCGGCCTCATTCGCATGGTCGAGGTCGCCACCGGGCAGCCCAAGCTCAAACGGATGTATCTCGATAACCAGCGCCATCCGCGCGCCGGCGAAAGCTTCTTCGCCGCCGCCGTTCGCAAGCTTGAACTCGACGTGCAGTTCGATCCCGCCGCGCTCGCCGCTCTTCCCGCCTCCGGCGCCGTCGTAATCGTCGCCAACCATCCTTACGGCGTGCTCGACGGCATCGTGGTCTCCTGGCTCGTCGAGAAAGTGCGGCGCGACTTCGTCGTGTTGACCAACGCCGTGCTGATGCGCGCGCCCGAAGTGCAGGGCTTTATTTTGCCGGTGGATTTCTCCGAGACCGGCGACGCGATGGAGACCAACATCAAGACCCGCGCCGCCGCCCGCGCGCAGCTTGAGCGCGGAGGCGTCGTCGTCGTGTTCGCCGCAGGCGGGGTTTCAACCGCGCCGGACCGCTGGGGTCGCCGTCCCGCCATCGACTCCCGCTGGCAGCCGTTCGTGGCCCAGTTGATCCAGCGCGCGCGCGCGACCGTCGTGCCGATCTGGTTCGGCGGCCAGAACAGCCGACTGTTTCAGATCGCCAGCCATCTCAGCGCGGCGCTACGGATTTCGCTGATCTTCCGCGAGGTCAAGGCCCGCATCGGCGCCGTCTTGCCGGTCGTCGTCGGGCGGCCGATCCCCTATGGCGAGATCGCCCATATCCGTGACCGCCAGGCGCTCGCCGATCACCTGCGCGCCGTTACTTACGCCCTCGCTTCGCCCGCGCCGCACAAGCCCAGGCGGCTGGAGCCGCTGCGTCAGGCGCTGAAGCTGCGCCGTAGCGCGGCCTGAGCCGCGCTTTACGCGCTGCCGATGAGAATGCCCACCAGCAACACCAGCCCGCCCCCCAGCATCACCTTGGCGATGGCCGACAACGGCGCCGTGTCCATGTAGCGGTATTGGATATAGGCGATGATCGCCAACTCCACCGCCACCACGACCCCGGCCACCACCGTCGCCGTCCAGAAATTTGCGATCAGGTAAGGCAGGGTATGGCCGATGCCGCCCGCAATCGTCATCAGCCCGCATACCAACCCGCGCAGCCACGGCGTGCCGCGCCCCGATAGCTTGCCGTCGTCGGCCAGCGCTTCGGCGAAACCCATCGAGATGCCGGCGCCCAGCGAAGCCGCCATGCCGACCTGAAACGCGTTCCAGGTGTCGTGCGTGGCGAACGCGGCCGCGAACACCGGCGCGAGAGTCGAGACCGAGCCGTCCATCAGCCCGACCAGCCCCGGCTGGATGATTTGCAGCACGAAGCGGCGGCGCGCGTTCTCGTCCTCGTCGTCGCGCGCCTCTTTGGTCAGCGTCTCCTGCTCGATCTTCACCGCGTCGCGCTGGTGCTGCTCCTCGGCGGCGGCGAGGTCGCCCAGCAGCTTGCGGATCGAGGCGTCGGACGTGCGCTCGGCGGCGAGGCGGTAGAATCGCGCGGCGTCGTTCTCCATTTCGGCGGCGGCGGCGCGCACGCGTTCGATGGGCAGGGGGCGCATGTGCCACAGCGGCCGGCGCACCTGCGCACCCTTGATGTCCTGACGGCGGATGAGGGGGATATGTTCGCCGAACTTGTCGCGAAACAGATCGATCAGCGACCGCCGGTGCTCGTTCTCCTCATCGGCCATCGCCGAGAACACTTTGGCGGAGCTGGGATAATCGTCGCGCAACGCGAGCGCGTAATCGGAATAGATACGCCCATCCTCCTCCTCGTTGCCGATGGCGAGCGCCAGCAATTCGCGCTCCGACAGCTCGTAGACACTCCGCATCCCAAACCCTCTCTCAACGCCGCCGCAGGGCGGCGAGCGACTTTGCCATCGAAAATGACAATGACGACCCTGCGCGGCTTGATGGCGTCGCCAAGAAGCTCTAGCAGCGCGGGCCTGCTTCCCTGTACGCGGTCGTAATCGGTGACGGATCTACCTCAACTCGCCCAATTTCAGAAAATCGTCGTCAAGGTGGGCTCTTCGCTGCTGGTCGACCGCGCGGCCGGCGCGCTCAAACAGACTTGGCTCGACGCGCTCGTGGGAGATATTGCGGTGCTGCACGGGCGCGGCGCCGAGGTCCTGGTCGTCTCGTCGGGGGCCATCGCGCTGGGGCGCACGATGCTGGGTCTGCCGCGCGGCGCGCTTAAGCTGGAGGACAGCCAGGCGGCCGCCGCCGTCGGCCAGATCGCGCTCGCGCGCGCCTGGGCGGAGGCGTTGGCCGCGCGGGGCATCGTGGCGGGGCAAGTGCTCGTGACGCTCAACGACACCGAGGAGCGCCGCCGCTATCTCAACGCGCGCGAAACGCTGGCGCGGCTCTGCGCGATGCGGGCGATTCCCGTCATCAACGAGAACGACACCGTCGCGACCAGCGAAATCCGTTACGGCGACAACGACCGGCTCGCCGCGCGCGTCGCCACGATGGCGAGCGCGGACCTGCTGATCCTGCTTTCCGACATCGAAGGCCTCTACACCGCGCCGCCCAGGGACGATCCCGCCGCCACCCTGATCCGGCTCGTCGAGCGCGTCACCCCGGCCATCGAGGCGATTGCGGGGGGCGCGGCGTCGGAATTCTCGCGCGGCGGCATGCGCACCAAGATCGAGGCGGCGCGTATCGCCACTCAGGCGGGCGTTCACATGGCCATCGCCGACGGGCGCGTGCCGAACCCCTTGGCGCGCATCGCACAAGGATCCCCCTGCACGTGGTTCCTCACGCCTTCGACGCCGCTTCAGGCGCGCAAAGTATGGATCGGCGGCGCGCTCGAACCCCGGGGCGCTCTCGTGGTGGACGCGGGCGCGGCGCGCGCGCTGAAAGGGGGCGCAAGCCTGCTGCCGGCGGGAGTCGTGCGAATCGAGGGCGAGTTCGCGCGCGGCGATTGCGTGGTGATCCGCGAGGTGGAGGGCGCCGCGCTCGGGCGCGGGCTGGTCGCCTACGATTCCCTTCACGCCGAGCGGATCAGGGGCCGAAACTCCCGTGAGATCGAGGGGTTGCTGGGGACGCCCGGACGCGCGGAGATGATCCATCGCGACGACATGGCGCTGACGGGCGTGTAGCGTCGCCGCCTGCGCGCGACCTCGGTCTGAAGCCCGCCCCTAGCGCAGCACCCGCCCGCGCAGCGCGCGCTCGAACAACAGGCCCAGAAACACCGAGGCGGCCACGAAGCTCAGCATGTAGCGCTTATCGAGCAACTCGCCGACGCCATAGCCGTCATAAAACGCCGAGCGCATCCATTCGACGCCGATCAGCGCCGGATTCCATGACAGCCACCATCTCGCCGCTTCCGGCAATTCGTCCGGCACGATGATGACGCCCGAGGCGATCCACATCACGATCTGAAACAGCGCGAACACCGTGAACCAAAAAGGCACGATGCCCGCGATGACGCCATTGACCAGCCCGAACCCCAATCCCAGACCCATGCAGGCCAGCAGCGCGTACATCGCCTCCAGCGGGCGCGGCGGCGTCACGTCGACGCCCCAAGCCGTGAGAATGACGCTGGTCACGATGATGACGACGCCCGCGTTGAGCACTTCCACGGCGGCGCGGGCCAGCAGCACGTCGGCGACTTTGACCTTGGGGTAGCCGAGCAGCGGCTTGTTCTGCAACACGCCCAGCGTGATGAAGCGCGACATGTAGTTGAAGCACATGAAGGGCAGCAGGCCCGTGGCGAAGAACAGCGCGGGGTCGTCGCCATAGGGCGCGGCTCGCCCCGCCGCGCCGTTGATGAAGATGAGGATGAAAATATGCGATACCGGCCACGCGATCGCGATGACGAAGCCGAGCGCGTGGCCGAAGAACCGCGTCTGCACGTCGCGGATCATCAGCGCCAAAAGTATTCTGCCCTGCGCGGCGAGCCGCTCGAACAGCGTCACGCCCAGACGGACGGCTGGAAAGCCCGCGCTCACAGCTTGTGGTCCTCTATGAGCGCGGCGGTCAGCGCGCCGATGCCCCAAAGCACCAGCAACGCCACCGCCATCAGGAGCGAAGACGCGACGCGCTCGGGGTAGAGCGCCTCCTGGGGAATCGCGGGCGGCACGAAGACGTCGAGATAGATCGTCTGCGCCGCCGCGCGAAGTCTGGCGCGCTCCAGCCCGTCCGCCGCCAGACCGTAGAGCTTTTCGGCGAACGTGTTGCGCAGCAGCAGCGATTCGTATTCGGGCAGCAGATTGGCGAGCGCGCCCGGGTCGGCGGAGCGACTCGTCAGCTTCGCCTTTTCGGTGGCGATGTCGGAATCGAGCTGGTCGAGCCGGCTTTTCAGCGCCTGCAAGGTGGGAGCTTCGCGCGACATGGCGCGGCTTGAAACTTCATAGTCGGTCTCAAGCTTGATGCGCCGTTCGATCAGCAGTTGCAGCCCTTGCGTCAGCGCCAGCGCCTGCATCTTGGGATCGATGAAGCCGGCCTTGTCGCGGAACGCGCGCAAGGCGTCGAGCGAGGCGACCACGCGTTCCTGCGAACTGGCGACCTCGGCGTCGGCCAGCTTCATGATGTCGGCCCGCGCGCGGGCTGACAGCGCGTTGGCCATGTTCTCGGCGGCTGCAAGGATAGCTTGCGAAAGCGCGAGAGCATCCGCGCGGCGGAACGCCGAGACCTTCACCGTGACGATGCCCGAAGGCGGATCGACATAGGCGCTGACCATCCGGTCCCAGAATTTGACGAGCGCCTCGGAGCTGGCGTCCGATTCGAGCCGAGAGACGAAATCGGCCTCGGGGCGGCGGAAGACCTCGTGGAGCGGCAGCGTCTTGTCGACCTCGTCGACGCAGGCGCGGCTGCGCACATAAGCCGCCACGAGATAGGAATCTTCGCTCGCCGAACTGAGGCCCGCCACCAACGAGGAGGAGGTCGTCGCCTTCTTGGATTTCGAGTTGTCGGACACGGCGTCGGTCGCCATCGCATGCACCGCGAAGCGGCTTTCGGCCACAAACTGGTCCGAGGCGACACATGCGAAATACAGCGAGGCGGCGAGCGCGGGAAGCGCCACGAGCGCGAGAAAGCTAATCAGATAACCCGAGGGGCCGCGTCGCAGCGGCGACGCGTCCAGCAGCGAAGCGTCGGCGACCTTGTCGGGCGGCCCCGCCACCCGGAGGCGCGCGAGCCAACCGCGCCGCTGCTGCGGCGGAGGCGTGAAGGCAAGCCGCTCCTCGGGCGTGATCTCGCGCGCATGGGTTTCGATCTCGCTCAAACGCGTCCTCGTGATCCGCCCCACTTATAGCGCGACCCCGGATGCGGGACCACCTTTGGCGTTCGCCGTCGATTTGCGGTGGGCGTCCGCGACATGGCTGTAGAGCGCGAGGTCGTGCTCGATCAGCCAATCCGCCTCTCGGCACCGCTTGAGCATGCGCGCGAGCGCGCCGACGCCGGGCAGCGCTTCCGCCCGGGGCGCGGGGCCGTCGAGGTCGCAAAGCGCCTCCACCGCCGTGCCGAAGGCCCCCGGCGCCCGCCGCAGGCCCACGACCGCGAACGAGGCGAGCGTCGTCAGCGCGCGGCTGACGGCGGTTTTGGCCGGCATTTCCTCAGGCGTCAGCGTGGTCAGCTGGCGCGTGACGGGATTGGAGAGGATGCGCGCCACGGTGGGCGGCGTTTCGCGCAGCGCGCGCGCCAGCCGCTTTTCGTCGTCGAGCGGCAGGCTCTCCGCAAAAGCCATGGTCGATTCCAGGCTCATGTTTTCCCGCAATCCCAGGATGCCGCTTCCCGTCGTCTTGATCTGCGCGAGCACGATCAAGCGCTCGGCCAGTTCCTCGTAGGGATGGTGCATCGAGACGATCACGTCGAAATGACCCTCGATCTCCGCCTGAAACGCGCGATAGAGCAGCCGGCCCGACAGATAGACCGAGCCTATCCGGCTTAGCACGAACATCTGCGTCGTCGTCTCCCGCCCCGCCGCCTCGATCGCATTGGCCGCGTACTGGAACTTCGCGTTGAGCGCCGCGTCGAGCCGCCAAAGCGGAAACAGATGCGTTTCCAGCCGCAGCACGCGGCGCGGCGTATGTTGCGCCTTGAGACGGCGATAAATCAGCGCACCGGTCCCGACCTCATGGATTTGCAGATCCTGCATCGTGGCGAGGCCGGGAATGATCGTCTCGTCGAATTCGAAGCCGCATTGGCCGGTGCGATGGCGACCGGCGAGCATGAGCGGCTCCCGCAGCGAATCGGCGGGTCCCTCGTACACCCGCCTCTCGCCGTCGGCGACGACGAGTTGCGCGATCTCGTCGAAGCCGTCGCTGACGACATAGCCGCTCAGAAAATCGCCGCGATCCTCTTCGACGTTGAACAGCACGTTTGCGTCAGGCCATGTTGTTGCGCACGGCTGACGCCAGCGCCAACAGCACGCCCCAGGCGGCGAGGCTGGAGACGGCGACCAGCGCGATGTCGGTGCGGCGGCGCGGATATTCCGGCTCCTCGGGCAGGCTGGGGCGCACGAACACTTTGAAATAGACGATCTTGAATTCCGCAGCGACGCGCGCATGCTCCAGCGCCTCTGCGGCGTTTTCATAGATCTGGAGATCGGCCTTTTTCTGGCTCTCCAGCGTGTCGAATTTGACCATCGCGGCCGCGACCGTCCGTCCTCCGGGCGGCTGGCCCGTCCTGAGGTTCGCGGCGTCGGGAGCGCTGGTCAACTCGCCCTCCAGCGCGGCGATCTGGCGGGCCATCACGTCGATGCGGATTTTGCGCTCTCGCATCTGCGGGGCTTCGGCGTGCATGGATTTAAGCTCTGACTCGTAGGACCCCGTCTGATCGATCAACGCGCCGCGCAATTGTTTGATGAGCGTCGAGATCGCTTCGCCCGAAATCTTGGTTTCCAGAATTCCCGATTCGTTACGCGCGACCTCCTGCGCCGCGAGCGTCCCGGACAGCCGCTCGCCCGCGCGGTCGAATCCGGCCTGCGCGAGGGCGAGCGCGTCGCGGTTGATGCGCGCGTTGAGGTCGCTGACAAGTTGCTCGCACAATTCGAGGGTCGCGTCGGCGACGCGTTTAGCGTCCTGCGGCGTGAACGCGTTGACGTCGAGCCGAACAATGCCGCCGGGCATCTTGATCGACGTATTCGCCATTTTCTTCCAGAATTTCATCAGCCGCTCGACGGGCTTTTGCGGATTGAAGCGGGACAGAGCGTCGGCTTCCGTCCGGGAGTAGACCGCGCGCAAGCCGACTTTGGCTTCAAGCTTGTCGATCATCTCCCGGCTCTGGATGAAATTGGTGACGATCTGCGTGTCCTGCACGATGATCATCCCCGCCGCCCCCGAAAACGAGGCGACGCCGTCGCGCAACGGCGATTCGCCCGCCGACACCGTGAATTCCGCGTGGCTGACAAACTGGTCGGACGCGACGAAGCCGAAATACACGATCGCGGCCAGCGTCGGCGCCACGAACACGAAGACGAAACTCGCCCACACCAAATAGCGCGCCGCGCGCGCGTCCCGCCGGCCCTGAAAGCCGCCCGAGGTCAACTGGCGCGCCCGACGCGAAGAAAGCCGCGTGCGGCGTGCGGCGGCGTTGAGCGCGAGCGACATCGCGCGCACCCGCGCCAGCGCGCCACCGTGTGGCTCGCGCGGGCCTACGTCGATGTCGAGGTCGGCGTCGTCGTCCTGCATGAAATTCACCGGTTTAGACGGTTGTAAGCCTCGATGGCGAGGTCCACGTTGGCGAACATCATGATCTGCCCGTCGACCAGCACGCCGCCCCGGTCGCAATAATCCTTGATCGTGCCCATCGCATGCGAAACCATGATGATGTCGGCGCGCTTGCGCCGCTCGTTGAACACTTCCAGACAGCGCACCTGAAAGCGGGCGTCCCCCACCGCCGTGATCTCGTCGACCAGATAGCACTCGAAGTCGATCGCCATCGAAAGGCCGAACGAGAGGCGCGCCAGCATGCCGGAAGAATAGCTCTTGACCGGCGCGTCGATGTAATCGCCGATCTCGGCGAAGTCCTCGACGAAATCCAGCGTCTTGCGGACGTCGGCCCCGTAGACCCGGGCGACGAATTTGACGTTCTCGCGCCCCGTCATCTGGTAATGGAACCCGCCCGCGAACCCAAGAGGCCAAGACACGCGGGTGTCGCGGCGGATGCGCCCCGAATTGGGCAATTCGGTGCCCGCGATCAGCCGCATGGTGGTTGACTTGCCCGCGCCGTTGACGCCCATCAAGCCATAGGAATATCCGCTCTCGAACTGCGTCGTCACATGGTCGAGCACTATTCTGACGATGCCGCCGGTGCGATAGAACTTGAATACGCGGTCGAGTTTGATCATCAGGCGCATTTCGTAGCGCCCCGGCTGGGGCCACATCGAGGGGCCTGAATGCCACAGATGCGCGGGCTTCTCAACGCGATCGGGCGCCGGATCGCGCGCGGAGGCCGTCCTCCGCCCGGCGAACGCCGTCTCAAGCCCGCCGCCTTCCTCGCCCACGCCGCCGCGCTCGCCGCCCGCGAACCGGTCCCGCCGGGTCTGTGGCTAAGTCTGCTGGGGGCGGGGCGAGGCCCCGTCCCGCTGCCTCGCGTGTGCGAATTTGTCGCCCTCGACAAAAGCCATGCCGACCCCACCGCGCGCTGGCGCGACGCCGTTTTGCGCGCCCGCACGCCCTATGTCGCGCGGTGGGAGGGGCCGGGCCGCTTGGTCGCCTTCGGAGCCGAGCGGATCGCCGTTGCGCTAGCCGCCGCGCCCGACGCCTGGGCGCTCTACACCGATGAGGCGTACACGGACGCCACGGGGCGCCTGCGCGAAATCGTGCTCAAGCCCGCCTTCGATGCTGTGCTGCTCGACGGTTTCGATTATTTCGGACGCCTGGCCGTCTACCGCCGCGAGCGGTTGCTGGCGCTGGGCGGCTGGCGATTCGAGGGCGCGGCGGGCGATTACGACCTCGCGCTGCGCTTCGCCGAGGCCGCGCCCCCCGGCGCCATCCTGCATCTGCCCTATCCCGCGGTCCTCGGCCCCGAGCCGCCGCGCGAGACCGTCGCGCAAAGCCGCAAGCGGGCGGGGCGGGAAGTCGGCTTCGCCCCTGGCCTCGCGTCCGACCGGCTGCGGCCCGTCCTGAGTCCCGAGCCGCGCATATGGCCCAGGGTCGCCATCGTCGTGCCGAGCCGCGACGCGCCCGACCTGATCGGCGCCTTGCTCGACGGCCTAGCGCGCACGGACTATCCCGATTTCGAAATCGTTGTCGTCGACAACGGCACGACCGACCCCCGGACGCTGGCGCTTTACCAAAGCCATCGCGCGAACCCGAACTTTCGCGCCGAGGTCGAGCCCGCGCCGTTCAACTTCTCGCGCGCCGTCAATCGCGGCGCGGCGCTCACCGGCGCGCCGCTGCTGCTGCTGCTCAACAACGACATCGAAGTGCTTGAGCCGGGCTGGCTCAAGG
>JAYVYJ010000153.1:0-13660 GCA_043784465.1 Hyphomicrobiales bacterium | reverse complement strand
GATGGCCTCGGGCTGGGTGAGGGTCAGCAGGTCGTTATTGCCTTGCAGATGGCACTCGCAACCCACGAAACGCTGCCCCCGAAAATGGCTCTCCTCCAGCTTGAGGGTCTGCACCTCGGTGCCCATGGCGCCGTCAAGCACAAGGATGCGTTTGGCCGCCTCGGCGCGAAAACGCGCCTCGGCGTCGACTGCGTGAGCGGGAACGTGGGCGAAGGGATCAAGAGCGTCTAGCATAAGCACATAAATATATCTTTATGTGATCACAGGCAAGGGCTTGAAGCGAGGCTCTTGCATAAGGCGTCGAATTTGGGCAGAAGACCGCGCAATAGGAGTGTAGCTCAATTGGTAGAGCACCGGTCTCCAAAACCGGGGGTTGCAGGTTCGAGTCCTGCCACTCCTGCCAAGTAAGTTCCGGAAAAGTCGCGATTTGTGGGATGGGCTTCGCGCTGCGCCGGGCTCCTAAATCGTCTCCCCTCCTCCCCCTCCAGACCGAATGCGGGTTGGTGAGTTCACTCTGCGACATCTTCGACGCGGCACTGCTCGCCATCGGGTTGTGCGGGGTGGCCCGTTTGGCGACGAGGGCGGCAAGGTCGCGCGGCTCGGCGGGGAGGATTGCGCGAACGTTCGGTCTGGCGGCCTAATCGCGCGCGGCGCAGGCCCTGCGCGCGCGCCCGGATCAGCCGCAACGCAAAATCGCTCTACGCTCTGACGAGCGCATCGACGCCGATGCAAATCCAGACCGGGAAACGGGTGACGATTTTTGCGATCCTCGGCGTCGTCTCGTCGATCCGCGCTCGCTTTGGTCTATGGCCTGACTGACGGCGAAGGGCTGAAAGGCCTCCCGGCTGGGATCGCGCTGGCGATAGCCGTGCTGCCGCAAGAATTCCTGCTGGACCTGACAGCCTTCCTGGTGCGGGGAGCCCGTGGAGGTCGCAAAACAAAGTTCTGACGTGGCGCTCCGCCGCTATGGACGCGCTGAGCGGGCTTGCGTCGTCGTGAACGATCTGATCGGCGTCATCTGGCGTCTGGCGTCTGGCGTCTGGCGGCGGGTGGCGGGTGGCGGCTAAGTTTGTTGACAAGGGGATTGGCGCTTGAGAGCGATTCACAAGGAAAGCCATCTGATCGCGCGCATCGGGTGGCTGCGTGCGGCGGTGTTGGGCGCAAACGACGGCATCATCTCGACCGCCAGCCTCATTCTGGGCGTAGCGTCGGCGGACCCCGCCGGAAAAGGCGCCATTCTCGCGGGCGTCGCCGGTCTCGTGGCGGGCGCCATGTCGATGGCGGCCGGCGAATATGTCTCGGTAAGTTCGCAGGCCGACACCGAGGGCGCGGATATGGCGAGGGAAGCTAAAGAGCTCGCCAGCGATCCGGAGGGCGAAAAGGACGAACTCGCGCAGATCTACGTCAAACGCGGCGTCGAAGCCGGGCTCGCCCAACAGGTTGCGACGCAACTGATGGCGAAGGATGCGCTTGGCGCCCATTCGCGCGACGAGTTGGGCATATCTGCGACGACAACCGCCCGGCCCGTGCAGGCCGCAATGGCGTCGGCCGCCACGTTCACCGTCGGCGCTTCGGCTCCGTTGATCCTGACGTTGATTGCACCTTCGCCGTGGCTGCTGTGGGCGGTCGCCGCCGGCTCGCTGCTGTTCCTGGCTCTGCTCGGTCTGATCGGAGCCCTAGCGGGCGGCGCCGGCGTGTTGCGGCCGACGCTGCGCGTGATGTTCTGGGGCGCGCTCGCCATGGCGCTCACGACAGGCATCGGCGCGCTCGTTGGGAAAGCCGTCTAACGGAAGGGCGGCGGTGGTCGGGCGCTTGGCGGGGCGAGGATGAAAGACGCCGGCGGCGATTCTTAGCCTCACGTGGGTTTGCTCACGCCACCTTTTTCCAAAGGACGTAAAACTTTCGGACTTCCTGCCGCTTGCGCGCAGCAGATAAGCGCGCGAAGCATGAAACTTCGTTCATATCTGGCCGTATGATTGACAGGACCTTTGAAAGGGAGCGGCGGCCATGCGATTCATTCTGCGCAGGGAAAGCTTGAAACATTCTCCGAGCGCCGTTGGTGACGATCGCCCTCGGACGCCGCTTCCCGGCCTCCTGTTGAGAGCGATCCTGCGGGATCAGTCGAATGTCGAAGACGTCATGCGGCTTCGGAGGAAGGCGTTGGGACGGCGGGACTAGCAAGGGCGCTGTGGCGTCCCGTGTCCCAGCAACATACCGACCATCGACAATCGACAGCCCCTAGCATCTCCTCCATGATTGATCGAACCATCGGGGCTGTGTGTTTAGTTGGCAATAAAGAACCGCCTTCGCGTGGCGAGGCGGTTCGACATGTGCGGCAGCAAGAAAACGTCCGAACGAGAGGGCAGCTGACGCTGATACCTTTGCTTTAATGCGAAGGATTCGGGTTGACCTGATTATCCTGGACTTGACGATTATCGCGCCTTTCCCTGGCTTCGCGATGATGGCCGACGGCGCAACCCACGGCTGCTCCGGCGACGCCGTGATGGCCAACCAAATGCCCAATTACGCCGCCAGCTACGGCGCCGGAGACGCATCCCGCCTGAGCCGAACTCAGGAACCCGACGCCCATCCAAATCGCCATGAGAGAAACCCGGATCATAGCCAATCTCCAAGAACTAAGGATACAACTGTAAAAGCCCAAGGCGCCCATGATAGTTCCCATATGAACTGCTCGCCGCTTTTGAACGATCAGGCCGACTTGGCGCGCATGTCGGCGATCGCCGCCAGAAGCGCCTGTCGGTTCCTTCCCAACGTTTCCGTTTCCGAACCGGATAAGCTCGCTTCTTCCCTTGCGCGATCGTAAATCTCGACGATACGCATTTCCCCATCTGCAAATGAGGGCAGCGACGCTCGGTCCAATCCCGTGATGGCCGAACGAACGGAGATCACCGTCTTGTGAATAAGGGAAAGAAACGAGCCCGCATCGTCGGGCTTCTCGCCCTTGGCGAGGAGGATCACATGCACGTCGGCGTGCGCCCGCGCGTGCAAGGCCGCCATCTTCTCGAAGGTCGCCTTCATTTGCGGTTCATCCGCATCCCTTATCGCCGTTTCGTAGCCCTTTTCGGCGTCGATAAGGGTCGTATGCAGAGACTTGAGCGAATCTGCGCTGTTCATTGTCGCCTCCGATAGTACAGCGGGGTAACGTTCTGCAAAGCGTGCCGTTCCTCATGGCGCACAGGACGAGCGACGAATAAAAAAGGACTGCCGGACCGAAACGATCCGACAGCCCCGCCGAAAGCGCGCGTGGACGGGCCGTTTACATTCCGCTTTTGTGCATCATGTGGTGACGGTGCATATGGCGATGATGATGACGACCCATCTTCATCCCGTGATGAGACCTCGGCTCATGCGCCACGCCGCTACCGGGCGTGTTCGTACCCGAGCCCGGATGATCGTCCGGGCTCATGCTGGATTGGGCGAGCGCTGCACCGCTAAACGCAAGAGACGCGGCAGTGGCGAGAATGAGCAAATAACGCATCTGGATCTCCGATTTCAAACTTCACAGGATCCCAACGCGTCGTTGTCCATGTGCGTTCCTCGCGTGCCGGGAAACCTTAGACCCGGACCACCTCTTCCATCGCCAGACGGGCCATCAGCGGAACCGCCGCGCCCATCTTGATCCCGCGCTCCGGGTTGGACGCATTGCCGTCCAGCGCCCGCTTGTAGACGCCCTGGAGAATCGCGGCGATGCGGAAGAAGCTGAACGCGATAAGGAAAGGCCAATGCGGCACGCTGTCGAGCCCCATTCGGCGGCAATAGGACGCCACATATTGTTCGTCCGAGGGCAGACCCGTCGCCGCGCGATCGATCCCGTCCAGGCCGCGCATCTCGCCGGCGTTGGGCAGCCGCCATTGCATGCATTGATAGGCGAGATCGGCGAAGGGATGGCCTACGGTCGACAATTCCCAATCCAGCACCGCGAGCAACTTTCCGGAGCCGGGGGCGAAGATCATATTGTCGATGCGGAAATCGCCGTGGACCAGAGACACGCGGCCGTCGTCGGGCGGCATGTTGGCCGCCAGCCAGTCCATCAACCGGTTCATGTCGGCCACCGTCGCCGTCTCGCTGGCGCGATATTGTTCGGTCCAGCGCTGCGTCTGGCGCGCGAAATAATTTCCGGGCTTGCCGAAGTCGGCAAGTCCCGCCTTTTCGACGTCGACGCTGTGCAGCGCCGCAAGTCCCGCATTCATCGAATCGTAGATCGCGGCGCGCTCGTCGTGGGCAAGGTCCGCCAGCGCCGGGTCCCAGTAAATGCGCCCATCGACATGAGCCATCACATAAAACACAGAGCCGACGACGCTCTCGTCTTCGCATAAAGCCAGTGCGGGCGGCACGGGAAAGCCCACGCCGCCCAGCCCGCGCAACACGCGGAACTCGCGCTCCACCATATGTGCGCTTTTCAGAAGTTTGCCGGGCGGCTTGCAGCGCAGCACGTAGGCGCGACCCGGTGTCTCGATCCGGTAGGTCGGGTTCGATTGCCCCGTCGGATATTTGATCGCGCGCGAGGGTCCCGCGTAGCCCTCGACATGGGCGGCGGCCCAGGAGTCGAACGTCTTTGTGTCTTCGGTAAGCGGGCTCATGCTGCGCCTCCCTCGTTGGTGTAACGCTTCAATTCGGCCTTGGCGATCACGCGGCGATGCACCGCGTCCGGCCCGTCGGCCAGGCGCAACGTGCGCACGCTCGTCCACATGCGCGCGAGCGGGAAGTCCTGGCTGACGCCCGCGCCGCCGTGCATCTGCACGGCCTGGTCGATCACCTCCAGCGCCATGCGAGGCGCGACGACTTTGATCTGCGAGATCAATGGCGCGGCGGCCTTGTTGCCTATCGTGTCCATCGCCCACGCCGCCTTCAGGCAAAGCAGGCGCGACATCTCGATGTTCATGCGCGCCTCCGCGATGATGTCGCGGTTGGCGCCCAGATGCGACAGCTTCTGGCCGAACGCCTCGCGCGTCACCGAGCGCCGGCACATGGCTTCGAGCGCGCGCTCGGCCTGGCCGATGGCGCGCATGCAATGATGAATGCGCCCCGGCCCGAGGCGGCCTTGCGCAATCTCAAAGCCCTTGCCGCGCCCGACGATCAACGCGTCTTTGGGGATGCGCACGTTGTCGAAGCGGATGTGCAGGTGGCCGTGCGGCGCGTCGTCATGGCCGTAAACTGTCATCGCGCGCAGCTTTTTGATTCCGGGCGTGTCGGCGGCCACGAAGAACATCGAATGGCGGGCGTGGCGCGCCGCGTCCGGGTCGGTGACGGCCATCGTCACATAGATCGCGCAGCGGGGGTCGCCCGCGCCCGAGGACCACCATTTCTCGCCGTTCAGCACCCAATGGTCGCCGTCGAGTTTGGCGTCCATCGCGATATTCGTGGCGTCGGAGGAGGCGACGCCGGGCTCGGTCATCAGGTAAGCCGAGCGGGTCTCGCCCGCGAGCAGGCCGGGCAGCCAGCGCTCCTTGTGGCCGGGATTGCCATAACGCTCGATCACCTCCATGTTGCCGGTGTCGGGCGCGGAGCAGTTGAACACTTCCGACGCGATCGACGACCAGCCCATCTCTTCCGCCAGATAGGCGTATTCGACGGTGGAGAGGCCGTATCCCTTGTCCGAGCCGGTCAGCCAGAAGTTCCATAGACCCTTCGCCCTCGCCCTGGCCTTGAGCGTCTCCATGATCTCGGTCATGCGCGGGGTGTAGGCGAAGCGGTCGGCGCCCTTGCCGATCTCGGCCTCGTACTCCGGCTCCAGCGGGATGATCTCGTCGCGCACCATCTCCCGCACGGCGGCGACGAGGGGGCGAACTTTGTCGGTGACGCCGAGATCCATGAATTCCTCCCGATGATGTTTGGCGTCTTATGCCGCCAATAAGACGGCTCGGGCAAGGGCGGTTCGATCAGAGCGCGAGGTCGCTCAACCCGGGATGATCGTCGGGGCGGCGCCCGAGCGGCCAGCGGAACAGCCTGTCGGACTCGCGGATCGGCAGGTCGTTGACGCTGGCCAAGCGCCGCCGCATCAGGCCGTTCTCCTCGAATTCCCAGTTCTCGTTGCCATAGGCGCGAAACCACGCGCCGCCGTCGTCGCGAAACTCATAGGCGAAGCGCACCGCGATGCGGTTCTCGACAAACGCCCATAGCTCCTTGACGAGCCGGTAATCCAGCTCGCGCGCCCATTTGCGGGCCAAAAACGCGCGCACCTCTTCGCGTCCCTTGGGAAACTCCGTGCGGTTCCGCCACAGCGTGTCCGGCGTGTAGACACCGATCACCCTGTCGGGATCGCGAGAGTTCCAGGCGTCCTCGGCCAGACGCACTTTGAGCCGCGCGGTGTCGGGCGTGAAGGGGGGCAGCGGCGGCTTCGGGTCCATGCGGTCAGTCTCTCGCGGGCGACGGCTTGAACGCAGCACGGCGCGGCGCTGCGATCAACCTGTTTGCGCCAGCGCGGCCAACGCCGCCCCTTCCAGCCGCCCCAGCCGCCAGTCCGGGGCCACCTGCGCGCCCTGCGCGCGGTAAAAATCCTGCGCCGTCCGGTTCCAGTCGAGCACGGCCCAGTCCATGCGCGGCCAGCCGTTCTCGACGCACAGGACCGCAAGCCGCGCGAGCAGCGCCCGGCCGATACCCCGGCCCCGGAAGGCGGGGCGCACGTAGAGATCTTCCAGATAGAGGCCATTCCGGCCCCGGAAGGTCGAGAAATTGTTGAACCAGAGCGCCTGTCCCGCAGGCTGCCCGTCCCATTCCGCGATTTCGCAGAAGGTTTTGGCGCGCGCGCCGAACAGGGCCGCGGCGACATCGGCTTGGGTCGCGACGACCTCGTGGGCGAGCCTCTCGTATTCGGCGAGTTCGCGCACCAGCGAGTGGATCAGCCCTACGTCTGCGGGGAGGGCGCGGCGCAGGGAAAGCGCCATCAGAACCGTTTCATGAACCAGATGCGGTCGAAACCCGCTGGAAAATCGGCGAGGCGGCCGAACTCGGCGTAACCGCGCTTCGGATAAAACAGCGGCGCCTGAAAACCGAACGTGTCGAGATAGACTCCGTGCTTTCCCCGCTCTCGCGCTTCGGTCTCGACGGCGTTCAGCAACCGCGTCCCCTCTCCCTGACGCCGATAAGGTTCGGCGATCCAGAGCCAATTCACGAACGTCCAGTCCATCTCGAACACGAACCGGCAGCCGGAGCGAACTTCGCCGGCCGCGTCGCGTCCGATCAACCAGCGCGGCGACCAGTCCGCGCCGGGAAAGAACCTTGCGTTATACGAATTCAGGCCGTCGCTGAACGCGCGCACCGTTTCGGGAGCGGGCGCGTCTTCGCGCGTCAGGATCAGCGACGAGCCCATCGCCTCACGTTCCCCGCCTCATTTGGGCAGCGGGAGCGGGGTGTCCGAAAGCGTGTCGATGTAGGCTATGATGTCGGCGCGCTTCTGGGCGTCGCCCTCGCCGGGATACGTCATCTTCGTGCCCGAGACGTAAGCCGAGGGCTTGGCGACGAAACTGTTGAGATCGGCGAACGTCCACTCGCCGCCTTTGCCCTTCATTCCGTCGGAATAGGCGAAGCCCGCGATCGAACCCTTGGGGCGACCCAGAACGCCATAGAGCGGCGGGCCGACCTTGGCGACGCCGCCTTTCTCGAAGCTGTGGCAGGATGCGCAAACCTTCACGTCCGCCTCGCCCTTGTGCGGATCGGCCTTGGCGAGCAGCACCGGCAGCGGCTCCTCCTTCGGTCCGTCCGCTTTGGCGGCCTTGGCCTCGCCCGCCGGCAGCGCGTAGCCGGGCTTGACGGCCTTGTCCGGCGCATAGATGGCGTTGGAGACGACCCCCAGCCCCATGGTCAACAACAGCACCGACATCAAAGCCAGCGCCGTCTTGTTGGTGTCTGTCGTCGTCATCCCGCCGC
The DNA here is from genome assembly GCA_043784465.1 of Hyphomicrobiales bacterium. Taxonomy (GTDB): domain Bacteria; phylum Pseudomonadota; class Alphaproteobacteria; order Rhizobiales; family Beijerinckiaceae; genus Roseiarcus. The sequence continues at coordinate 5,773 of JAYVYJ010000153.1, read as the reverse complement.
TGGACACGTTCGCTCATCTCCTGAGAAAGCCGCGTGCGCGGCTGCGAAATCGATAGCGCAAATAGCCGCTTTGCCGCCGCCTTGGCAACCACTATAAGCCCATGCCTCATCAAGCTTATGCGAAGTCCGCCCTTGTCCCGTCCGCTCGTTCTCATCCCCGCGCGCCTCACCTCCACCCGTCTGCCGCGCAAGCCGCTGGCCGACATCTGCGGTCGGCCGATGATCGCGCATGTGCTTGCGCGCGCGCTGGAGGCCGACGTCGGCCCGGTCGCGGTGGCCTGCGACGATCCCGAGCTTTTGGCGGCGGTGGAGGCGGCGGGCGGACGTGCTGTTTTGACGCGCCCTGACCATGTTTCGGGGACCGACCGCATCGCCGAGGCGCTCGCCCGGCTCGATCCGGACCGGCGCCATGACGTCATCGTCAATCTTCAAGGCGACTTGCCGACCATCGAACCGCGGGCCGTGCGCGCCTCGCTGGGGCCGCTCGCCGACCCCGAGGTCGCCATCGCGACGCTGGCGACCCCGATCCGCGACGAAAGCGAGCGCAACAACCCGAACGTCGTGAAGGCGGTGGGAACTCCGGTCGGCCAAGGGCGCCTTCGCGCGCTTTATTTCACCCGCGCGACCGCGCCGTGGGGAGAAGGCGAATTGCTCCACCATATCGGCCTCTACGCCTATGCGCGGGCCGCGCTGGAAAAATTCGTGGCGCTTCCGCCCTCGGCGCTGGAGTTGCGCGAGCGGCTCGAACAATTGCGGGCGCTGGAGGCGGGAATGAGGATCGACCTCGCGCTGGTCGACGTCGCCCCGCTCGGCGTCGACACGCTCGACGATCTCGAAGCGGCGCGCGTGCGCCTGGGGAGCCCGCCATGAAGATCGCCTATCAGGGCGAACCCGGCGCGAATTCGCACATCGCCTGCGTCGAGAATTTCCCCGACAGTCAGCCGTGGCCCTGCGCCACCTTCGAGGACGCCTTCGCGGCTCTGCGCGACGGCGCCGCCGAACTGGCGATGATCCCGATCGAGAACTCGATCGCGGGCCGCGTCGCCGACATCCACAACCTGCTGCCCGCCTCCAACCTGCATATCGTCGGCGAAACCTTCCTGCCGATCCGCTTCCAGCTTCTGGCGTTGCCGGGCGCGGCGCTCTCGGACCTGCGCAGCGTCCACAGTCACGTGATGGCGCTGGGCCAATGCCGGAAGATCATCCGCGAACTCGGCCTCAAGTCGGTCGTCGCCGCCGACACGGCGGGCTCGGCTCGTGAAGTGGCGGAGGCGGGCGACAAGACCCGCGCCTCCCTCGCGACGGGGCTGGCGGGCGACATATACGGCTTGAGGACCTTGCGCGCCAACGTCGAGGACGAGGCGCACAACACCACGCGCTTCGTCATCCTGTCGCGGACCCCGAAATGGGCGCCGGCGGGCGAGAGGCCAGTGGCGACGACTTTTGTTTTTCGCGTCCGCAACGTGCCGGCGGCGCTCTACAAGGCGCTGGGCGGGTTCGCCACCAATGGCGTCAACATGACCAAGCTCGAAAGCTACATGGTCGAGGGCGAGTTCACCGCCACTCAATTTCTCGCCGACGTCGACGGGCATCCGGAGGACGCCAATCTCGCCCGCGCGCTTGAGGAACTGAGCTTTTTCTCGCGCGAGGTGAAAATTCTGGGGGTTTATCCCGCCCATCCGTTTCGTCGCACGGGTTGAGCGGGAACGCCGTTCCCCATTATGTTGCTCCAAATATCCCGCAGGGGGCGCGGGGGACGCGAAGTCCCCCGCAGGTCTGCGCCGCATGACGGCCTCAGGTGCTGCGCAAAACCACGCAGGCCCCCCCGACCTTCTCCAGCTTGTCGCATAAAGCCTGCGCCGCCTGACGCGAGGGGGCCGGCGCGCGCACCCGGTAGAATGTGCGCGACCCCCGGCTGCGCACACGTCCGGCCAGTATCATCGGTTGCACGCCGCCCAGAAGCGCCGCGTATTGGCCCCGCGCCCGGTCATATTGCCGCAGCGCCGCCGCCTTGTTGAACGCGCCGGAAATCTGCACCCCCCACGGCGCCCAGAACGTGGAACGCGCGAACAGCGTCGGCTGGGCGACCCGGAAGTTCGCGACGATCTGACCGCAGGAGGAGCCAGGAAACACCGCGTCGTCCGTCAGTTTGGCGGCGTCCGCCGCGCGCCAGTCTTCAGCGGAATGGCCGGTGACGATGGCGACGTAATCCTGCGTCTCGCCCGGCAGGTCCGCTTCGCCCTTCAGATAGCGGGCGACCCGCCCCGGCCCGGAATTATAGGCCGCCGCCGCCAGCCCCCAATTGCCGAACTGGCCCTTCAGCTCCGCCAGCAGCCCGGCAGCCTTGGGGATCGCTTGTTCGGGGTCGAACGGGTCGGCGAGCCCGCGCGCAGTCGCCGTGCCGGGCATGAATTGCGCAATTCCCTGCGCCCCCGCCGGGCTGACCGCATGGGTCTGGAAATTGCTCTCCTGCCAAATCAGCCGCGTGAGAAAGCCGACCGGCACGTTCTGCGCATGCGCGGAGGCTTCGATGAAGCCGCAGATGGCGCCGACGACATTGTCTTCGCCGACCTCCGCCCGAGCGGAAGTGGCGACGAGACCTCCCAAAATGAACGCTACTCTGCAAAGCCTCAATTTCCGCATGACGCTTCCCCGGGACCGCCATCGAAGCGACACAGCGGCGCCGCTTCGTTTCGATTGAACCGTTCACGGTTACGGACGTACTATAAGCGTCCGCCCGCGAGGGAGGTCCGCCCCCCGGCCGACCCATACAAGAAAGGCGAGGATTCATGAATTCCGATCTGTCCCGGCGCTCCCTGTTGACCGCCGCCGCCGCCGCCGCTTCGGCGCTGGTCGTCGCGACCCGCGCCGACGCCGCCGGCGCCATTCCCAAGACAGCCGTTGGCTACATTGCCGAGCCCAAGGACGGGCACCAGTGCAGCGGGTGCAGGCTGTTCATCGCCGGCGCGGACGCCGCCGCCGCTGGCCAGTGCAAGTCGGTCGCGGGCGAAATTCTCCCCAACGGCTGGTGCAAGCTGTTCGCCGCCAAGGATGCGTGAAGGTTGCGGGCGACCTCTGCGACGCCTATTTGAAGGCGACGCCTTAGAGGACGCCCATGTTCATCCAGACCGAGCCGACCCCCAATCCCGCGACGCTTAAATTCTTGCCCGGCCGGCCCGTCCTTGAAACGGGCACGTTCGAGGCGAAGTCCGAAGCGGAGGCGGAACGATCGCCGCTCGCCAAGGCGCTCTTGGCGGCGCCCGGCGTCAGCGGCGTGTTTTTTGCGCCCGACTTTATTTCCGTCACCAAGGACGCTGGGGAGTGGCAGCATTTGCGCCCCGCCATTCTGGGCGTCATCACCGAGTTCTTCCTGTCCGGCGCCCCGGTGCTGACGGGCGAGACCGTTGCGCAGGACGAGTTTTTCGCCGACGCCGACACCGATATCGTCGACACGATCAAGGAACTGATCGAAACGCGGGTGCGCCCGGCGGTGGCGGGCGACGGCGGCGACATTATTTTCAAGGGTTTTCGCGATGGAATCGTCTATCTCGGCATGAAGGGCGCCTGTTCGGGCTGCCCGTCTTCCACCGCCACGCTGAAGCACGGCATCGAAAACCTATTCAAACACTTCCTGCCCGAAGTGAAAGCCGTGGAACAAATCTGACGCACACGGCGCGTCAATCCGCCGTCGGCAGCCGGCGCATCGTAAACTCGATGCGCCCGTCCTCCAACTCCCGCCAGAATTCGATTTCGGTCGAATACGCGGCCTTGGGAAATCGGTCGAACCATTCGCGCGCTTTGGTGCGCGCTTCCGCCCTCGGCAGCGTGAAGCTTTCCCGCCGCCACGTGTCGGTGATGGACGCTTCGCCTCGGGCGTTGCGGCGGCGCGCGACGCGCTCGGCGAGATCCTGCGGACGGTGGTGGGTAAAAGCCATGCGCGCCTCCGGCCGGGCCAGCTTAACGCAAGCGCCGGGCCGCGTGGAGTCGTTTGTGCGCCCCCAGCCGTGATAGAGCGCGCCCATGGTTACGATGATTTCTCCGCGCGCGCTGATCGAAGCCGGGCTTGGCCCCTCCGGACGCGAGGCGGAATGGAGCGAGGTCGCTCGCCGCTACGCCATCGCCGTGCCGCCGGCGCTGGCCGCGCTGATTGACCCCGCCGACCCCGCCGACCCCATCGCCCGCCAGTTCCTGCCCGACGCTCGCGAACTCGACCGCGCGCCGCACGAGCGCGACGACCCTATCGGCGACGACCTCAAAAGTCCCGTGCGCGGCCTCGTTCACCGGTATTCCGACCGGGTGTTGCTCAAACTTGTTTCGGTCTGCGCCGTCTATTGCCGCTTCTGCTTTCGCCGTGAGACGATAGGCCCCGGCGGGGCCGCGCTTGACGAAGCGGCTTTCGCCGATGCGCTCGAATATATCCGCGCGCGACCCGATATCTGGGAGGTCGTCGTCACCGGCGGCGATCCGCTCGCGCTCTCGCCGCGCCGGCTCACCCAAGCGACGCGCGCGCTGGCCGAAATCGCGCATGTGAAGGTTTTGCGCTGGCATACACGTTTGCCCGTCGCCGCGCCCGAGCGTGTGACCGAGGCGCTGGCGAACGCGCTGACGCAGGGGCACGAAAAGACTGTCTATGTCGCCGTCCACGCCAATCATGCGCGAGAGTTGACGGTCGCCGCCCGCGCGGCCTGCCGGCGCCTGCATGCGGCGGGCGTCGTGCTAGTCGGCCAAACGGTCTTGCTTAAAGGCGTCAACGACGACGCCGGCGCTCTGGCCGATCTGATGCGCGCCTTCGTCGAGACGCGCGTAAAACCCTATTATCTCCATCATCCCGACGCCGCCCCGGGCACCGGCCATTTCCGCGTGTCGATCGAGCGGGGTCAGGCGCTCATGCGGGCGTTGCGGGCGCAGGTCTCCGGCCTCGCCATGCCGACTTACGTGCTCGATCTGCCGGACGCGCGCGGCAAAATTCCCATCGGGCCGGGCTATCTGGAAGGCCGCGGTCCCGAATATGTGGCGACAGATCCCAAAGGCGGGCGCGACAACTACGCCGATTTGATCTGAGGGGTCTTAACTATTTGGGCGGAGCCGCGTCGCCGGGGGCGATCGTTTTGGTCAGCGCCTCCTGCTGGGCCGCGTTGGGGGCGCCGAAAAAGGCGGGCGCCGTATTGGCGCCGCCCAACGCCCCGAAGGCCCTGGCCCCTTCGGCGTCGAACAGAACTGCGAACTTGTGCCCCGCGCAATCCTCGGGCTTGCAGACGAACGAGACCCTGCCGGGCTTACCCTCCACGGTGGCCGGCTTCATTTCGCCCGCCACGCCGTCGAACGTCTTGGCGAAACGCAGCAGCCAGTCGGGCGTCGGCTGCACGTCTTTGACCAGCTTCTCCCAAGCCATCCGATATTTGGGCAGCCGCAGCGCGTCGAACAGATAGCCCGGCTCTTCGGCCACGACCGCGCCTGCGGCGAGCGAGCCCGCCCCGGGGATGAGCAGGGCGACGGCGACGATCAGCGAACGCATGGGGTCAACCTCGAATCAGAAAGCGCGAAAGGTTATCAAAGTGCGGGTGTCGGCGATGCCGGGAATCACTTGCACTTTTTCACCCACGAAATGGCCGATGTCCACGCCGCCTTCGACGTAGAACTTGGCGAGAATGTCGAATTCCCCGGCGATGGAGTAGATTTCGGAAGCGATTTCCGCTTCGGCGAGCGCGCTGGCGACCGCATAGGTCTTGCCGAGCTGGCATTTGATCTGCACGAAAAACGTCTGCATCGCCGC
>JAYVYJ010000152.1:0-8490 GCA_043784465.1 Hyphomicrobiales bacterium | reverse complement strand
CCGGACGTGCTGACCCTGAAATATGCGACCAGCGTTTTGGTGGTGGTGGTGACAGACATTGGCTTGTCCCGAATAACTGTCAGGACTCTAAACGTTCGTATAGAGTACTGTCAACGCATAAAACCATAGAAAGCCACGATGGGTCAGGATATGCCGATCAACACCATCTTAACCTGGCCTGTGCTATTGTGCACACGTGCGCGCCTGCACCATCGGGGACGTGCACAGCGGCAGAATGAGGCTCTTGCACATGCAGACTGTCGCCGTGACGATCAACAAGGGCGGCGTCGGCAAGACGACGATCACGAAGAACCTCGCGACGGCTGCCGCCGCCGCCGGCCTCACCGTCCTCATTGTCGATATGGACACGCAACAGAACGCGGATGCATGGGGTAAGCGCCGCCGGCAGCATCAGCCCGAGAGGCAGTTGCCGATTGTCCAGTTCGCCACCGAGCGCGACTTGCCCGACGCGCTTGATCGCGCGCGCGCCGCCGACTGCGATCTGGTCCTGATAGATACGCCACCCGGCCGCAGCACAGAGGCCCCCGCCGCCGTCGAGGCCGCCAACTTCGTCTTGATCCCCTTCTGGCTGGAAACGGACGCTTTCGAGGGCTTGAAGAAAACAGCCGACCTAGCGCGGCGGCTGGGAACGCCCGCCGCAGCCGTTCTGAACTTCGCCACGCCGAACAGCCGCAGCCACGAGGAAGCGGCCCGCGACGTTCTGAAGGCGCTCGATGTTCGCATGTCGCCGGTGGTTCTGCATCGCTATGAGGCGCACCGAAACGCCAATCCAACGGGCCTCACAGCCTACGAGGCCGACCCTGGCAGCCGGGCAGCCGCCGAGGTCGCAGCGCTTTGGGATTGGCTGCGTACAGAGATGCAGAACGGCACAGGTGCACGCGTGCACAAGGGGGCAGCATGACCGCGAAAAACCCGAAGGCTGCGGCTTTCCTTCAAGCCCTTTCGTCGCCGCCGAGCCCGCCAGCGCACGCCGTCGCGGCGGCGAGCGATGAACCGAAGGCGAGGCAGCGCGCCTCTACCCGCGTCGGCCTCAAGCATATCGGCGGCTATTTCGAGCGCGACGACGTTGAGAAGTTCGCCATCCTGCGCGCGCGTCTGGGTCTCGACAACTCCGAATTGATCCGGCTCGCGGTCGATGACCTCTACCGAAAGCACGAGGCGAAGCGCGCGTTCGGCGAAGGCTGACAGGCTGCGCGCCGCCGTGGTCGGCCGCGAAATCACAACCCCACCTCCACCCTCCGATTTCGAGCCAGAGAGGCCGGTGGGGGTCAAAAAGCGGTCTCGCCGCCGCGTCGTCCTTTGCTCTAGCGAGATCTCACTTTCAGAACACGTTTCGCGCCGCGCTGAATCGGCCGGAAATCGCTAGTGACGAATGTAAGGCTGAAGGCTCAAACGCAGCTCAACTCGGAATTCGTCCGAACTGCGTGAGGCCACGGTTATAATGTCGGCTGGTCCTTGAACTGTATTGTGAGCGTACTCGATGCGGAAATTCACCCTCTTCTCGGTGTAAGGAAGATTATAATTAAATCCCGTGCGCATCGCTTGCTGGAACACATTTCCACTTATCCCGGCCGTCTTCAGATCGACGAAATCGTACCGGGCAAACAGGTCGAGATCACCATGCTCTTTCTTGTCGAACAGGGAATACTGGATCATCGCGTAACCGCCGCCGACATTGGTGCGGCTGCCGTCGAAACGTGAAAAGATGCCTTCGGCCTCGATTGTGGTGGGCCGAGCGAACAGGGAGGGGAAGGTATAGGCGACATCCCCTTCAAGGCTTAATTTGTCGCCGTTAACCGGAACGCTGCCGAGCTGGGCCTGGGCAACCGCGGTCAGCAGGCCGAAGGGCTGGTTACTTATGTTGAAGGTGTTGTCGATGCCAGCACCCCATACGAGCTTCTGTCCCGCACCCTTGTCCTCGAACGCCGTGTTGGTGACTTTGGCGGAGAGCGAGTTGCCCACCGAGTAGCGCGGCTGCTCGGCGTTGAAAGAGCCCTGGTTGTCGAGCGCCGCAACGGCGAAGCTCCAGGTAGGCGTCAGCGCCATGCCGTACTCGACGCCGAACTGCGCACCGAACGTGTGGACCGTGCCGTGTTCCTCAAGGATCAAGGAGCGATTGATGGTCGGGAGGTTGCCCGAGGAAAGGTTGTCCTCGCGCGAAAGGATGTGAGTGTTCTCGCCAATGAGGGCGCGTATTTTGTTAGGGTCCTCGGCGTCCTGGATGGCAAAGAATAAGTTTTCCAGGTTGCGCCGGCCCAGACCGTTGCGATTTCCGATGCCGTTTGCAAGGAAGTTCGTATCGGTCAGGTCGAACTCATAAACGAGTGCGGGCCGCAGGGTCGGCGTAATGCGTGGGAAGTCGAACTCGCTGCCCTGGCGGAAGCGCCGGAAATAATCGCCGCCGATAGGTTGGTTCAGAAGTTCAGCGTAACCCCAGCCCGTCCATTTGAAGTCCCCTAGCTGATAATTTATCCCGTTGTCGTCCAAGGTGAAGCCTTGCGGTTTCTGCTCGGGCGGCCGTGGGGCGGTCGAGCCTTGCGGCTGCTGACGATCTTGCGGCGAGGTCGGCGGTGCCAGCGTGGTGCTCTGCTGCGCCGCAGCGCGTTCCGTGCCGAACGGGAACGTGGCCAAGCCCAGGACTAGGCTACTCAGGATCGTCGTACGTAAAATGGTTGAGGAGCTGCTACCGGTCAAGTCTTTATCCCCCTTGAATGTATCAGATGCAGGTAATCTCGGGCTTAGAAGCCCAACCGGTCAGCTTTGTTTTTCCGGTCCGGTGAAGTTGATGATCGTCAGAGGTCGAGTGTGATGCTGTCCGAAATCGGACGCGCAACGCAGGCAAGGATAAGCCCGGATTTTCGCTCCCTCGCACTCAGCACGGTCCCCTCCGGCATATCGACGTCACCGGCCAACAATTTGCAGCGGCACGAGCCGCATTCACCCGTGCGACAGGAATAGTCTACGGCTATGCCATTGGCCTCCGCGACGCGGATCATCCCCTCGCCACGCCTGGCAATGACCGTGCGCCTGCTGCGCTGAAACGTGATGGTGATTTCTTCGTCAGCGCCCGGTCCCTGATCGACGGGCAGGGAAGTAAAAGTTTCCGTAAAAATAGCGTCGTCTGCGACGCCAAGATTGCGCAGCATGGGCAGTACCGTATCCATCATCGGCGTGGGTCCGCAAAGATGAACTCGGCTTTGGGCGATCCCGGGCGCGAACATGCTGATCGCATCCTGTGTCAGAAACCCGCTCGGTGCCGTCCATTGCAGATCGTCAGCCACAGTGGGAAGGATGCGCAGGTGAAAATTATTATGGCGTTCCCTAATCTTCAGCAGTTCATCCTTGAATATGATATCATCGAGGGTCTGCACACAGTAAATCAATGTAATACTGCCCTGCCAGTCTGACTCGGTAAGGTGGCGCATCTTGCTCATCATAGGCGTGATGCCGACTCCGCCGGCAATCATCACGATGCTGTGGGCTTCGGCCCCGGTGAACGTGAAATCGCCCTGCGGCCCCACAATCGAGATGACATCGCCCTCGTGAACGTGGTCGTGTAAAAACGCCGAACCGCCGCCTTCTTCTCGCTTGACGGTCAATTCCAGGAACCGGTTCTGATTGGGAGAGGAGGCAATCGTATAGGACCGTCGAATGGGTCCGGTTGCGGTGTGGAACGCTAGGGTGATGTACTGGCCGGGCTGCCAGCGAAAAGGCAACAGGCTGCCGTCTTCGCTCATCAGTCGGAATGTCTGTACGGCGTTGGTTTCAACGAACTTGCGGGCGACACGCAACCGGCCCTCCCAGCGGGCGGCCGACGCCTGGATGGCCTGGGACGGAGTTACGCCCTGCCTTGCGGCCCGGCCTGCGAAGAACGCGCGGCCGATGACCGCCAGCACAACGACGATCACGCAGACGATCACGAAGATTTTGCCCCCGTCCGTGAAGTCGATCTGCTTGCCGTCGAGGTTCGGATTGGTGAGTAGGCTATGAAACACGAAAGTGATAACGGTCAGATAGTTGGTATAGTGGATCGCTTTCCAACGGCGAAACGTCATCCGTTTGCGGAGATACGATGTCGCCACCACCACCAGGACGCCATAGAGTGCAATCGCGCCCAACGTGTTCTCGAAAGGCTGCTTGGGCGCGAAGGTGGGAACGAGAATTTCAAGAATGCCGAAGCCCTGCCCAGGCGCGAACAGCAGCATAATGGGGTGCGCCATCACAAGCACCAGGGTCACATAGCCGAGGATGTTGTGCAGCCTGAACAGCGGCAATTTGCGATGAGGCCAGGAGACCACAGGATCGTATTTGCTGCCGAGCATCATCCCGAGCAGCATCCCCACGCTCATCGTCCCGCAGGCGGCAAGACCCAGGTAGGAGATGACATCCAGCACAGTGAAGTCGTAGGGCGCGAGCATTGCAGTAAGATTCATGGCATGTCCATTTCGGTCGGGCATTCGTCAGATTATCCGGCCCGACGGGTGGCCTTCATAAGTGTAAGTCAATCGTTGATCTTCCTTCGTTTCGCAGCCGGGCCTGCACCGTGATCAGTCCTAGGAACGTCATGCCAGCAAACCCCGCGCCTGCGAGGAAGGTGCCGAATGGGCCGTAGACGTTCCATAGAGCGCCCGCGATAACGCTGGCGGCGAGCGTGGCGACGCCGGTCAGGAGATTGAGCATGCCGAAGGCGGTGCCGCGCAATTCGGCGGGCGCGGCCTCGGTCACCAGAGTGGCGATAAGGCCCTGTGTCATCCCCATGTGCAGGCCCCACAGCGCCACGCCGAGGATGACGGCGGTGAGGCCGGGGGCGAACGCCAGCACCAGGTCGGCGGCGACCAGGACCAACAGGCCCATGGCCAGGATGCGGGGCCGGTCGAAGCGGTCGGAAAGGATGCCCGTCGGATAGGCCGAAAGGGCATAAACGACGTTCATAATCACCAGAACGGCCGGTATCCACATCGGCGCGAAGCCGCCCGATTGCGCTCGCAGCACCAGAAAGGCCTCGCTGAACCGCGCGAGCGTGAACACGGTCGCTACCGCTACCACCGTCCAGTAGGGACGGCCGAGACGGCGCAATTCGGGCAGGCTCAGGGGCGCATGGACGCGGCGGAGATGCGCCGGACGTTCCGGTTCCTTTACGACCGTGATGATGAGGGCAAGCGACAGGAAAGCGGGAATGACAGCGATCCAGAAAACGGCGCGGACGTTATCGAAGGTCCACCACATGATGCCGATGGCCGCCAAAGGGCCAAGGAATGCGCCTACCGTGTCGAGAGACTGTCGCAGCCCGAAGCTGGCCCCGCGCATGTGGGGGGGCGTTGTGTCGGCTATCAGCGCGTCTCGGGGAGCACCCCGCAGGCCTTTGCCGACGCGGTCCAGAAACCGCGCGGCAACCAGCCAGCCAATCGTCTGAGCCAGGGGAAACACCGGCTTGGTGGTGGCAGCAAGGCCGTAGCCGAGGACAACCAGCAGCTTGCGTCGGCCGAGCCAGTCGGAAATCGCGCCTGAAAACACCTTGGTGATCGATGCGGTTGCCTCTGCCACCCCTTCGATGAAGCCCACCGACAAGGCTGTCATTCCAAGGGCCGTCACCAGGTAAACCGGCAAAAGCGCATGAATCATCTCGGAGGAGAAATCCATCAACAATGAGACGCAGCCGAGCGCCCAGATTGTGCCGGGCAGGCCGCGATATCGGGGGACGTTACCGATGGGCTCGGACGCAGACACTAAGAGTCCCCCTGCACGGGTTCTTCTTCCACGGGGGCGGAAACGCCTTCCTGGGCATAAACCGCCTCGGCAAAGGTCCTCAGGGCCGCGCCGCACGCTTCAAGCGTGTCTATTGCGCCCTTCAGTCGCTCATTCGGAAAGAAATCGCGCGCCTTGATCTTGCCGAGCCAAGCCGACAGTTTTTCTAAATCGTCCTCGATCTCCTCAAGTTCGGCGAACGTAAATTTCCTCTTTTGCGTTTCCTTATCGATCTCGGCAAAAAAACCGCGAGCGCGGTCCTGGAACTCTTCATATTCGCGGCCGCGGTCTGACTGAAACCGCGTCAGAACTAAATCCTGCTCGGGCTGGCTGAGGGCGGTCGTCGTGAAAATGTTGGCGCTTCCGCCTTGCAGACGCACCGCGTCCGCCAGCTGGTTAACAAGCGCCGCATGTTTGTCACTGTGCGGAAGAATCCATGCCCCATTATTGACCCCGGCTGCGCCTGCCGTCCGCAGCCGTCTCCACAGCGCCACGCGAGCGCTGGACGGGGTGGCGGGAAGCTGCGCCAGAAAAATAAGCCATTGCTCTTGAACCATACACCCTCTGGCAACACGTGTTTCATTTTACCCTATCCTACGTTGATTGCAACGGGTGTTGCACTAACTTCGGCTGCCAGAACGCAGCGGGCTTCGAGTCAGCGGTGGCGCTCGTCGCCGTGTCAGACCCCCGGGCGGCATCATTCCGTTGCAACGGGCGAAATCATCTCGTTTTAGTGGGCGGCTTCGTCAGGAATTAGCAACGAAAACCCGATCAAGAGGGTTTTCCGACAGCCAGAAAATTTCCTTATGTGTAGTCGGAGGCCATTCCGTTCGTTCGGGCCTAATTCAGAACGCCCCGGCTACAAGTTTTGCGGACTGCCACCGCTGCGCATGGCCGTGACGGCGCAGGAAGGACCCGCCCCTTTCGTGCTGTCCGCAGCTTAGATGCTGTCGGCCAAAGCCCGGGCCTGCTTCATCAGCTCGGCAACGGCGCGCCGTGTCGTAATGGTTTCGCCGGCGAACAGGCCATGCCGCTGGGCGTTCCTGTTCCCCTTAGGCGCACCGCCGCCAGCTCCATGCATCCGGCAGACCTCATAGCCCCGAACCGCTGGTGCTCGGCATTGGAGCCCGCTCCGCTTCGATTTCGCGCGGCAACGTAATGCCCGGTGCATATCCAAGAGCATGGGGTTGTTCTCCAGATTTTTCGCGCGCCCCTCCCCCCTGCGGGTTCGGCGTGTTGACATTCCCGACGATGGCCTGCCCGCCGTCCGCGACGTGTACGTGCTGGACCGTCATTTTCTGCTCGCCCTTGGAGCGATAATCCTTCAGCGCCGCGACCTGCGCCGCAAAGGTCCGCGTGAGCTTGTTAAAGGCCCGCTCGGCAGAATCCTGTTGCGGGATATTCTCGACATGGGCGAGGCGTCGGGCGAACGTCATCGAAGCCACGTGTACCGCCGCCATTTGCGCCGCGAGCATCGCCTCGATCTGATCGCGCGCCTCGATCCCCGTGATAACCGAAAGCATGAAATTAGCAGCGCCTTCGGAAGGTCCACCTTCTTTCGAGGCGTTGACGATTTGCCCTATCAAGCCGTTGTAGAACGCGACATCTGTGGTCCCGAGCGCTTTCATGAGTGCAAGGCCGCCTATTGCCTCATCCGGATGATCGACGCCTATCTTGACGGCATCCTTGCCGGTCACCGTCATCTTCAGCCGGGGTGCTTTTTTCTCGTTGGCGGCCTTGTACGCGTCGAGCGCTTCCTGCTCCACAGGCGTCAGCTTGTGTTGCGGCTTCTCAGGTTCAGGCTCTCGACTTTTCGAAGCGTTTTTCATGCGGCTCTCAGTGGCGACATTGTGGGCGGAAGCAGAAATTCCCTTAGCCTCGTAGAGGGCCATTCGCCGAGCGGATAACGGCCCCGGCAAGCGTTCGCCAATGTTGGGCGCGCAATTTTGCAGGCGGCGGCGAGTTGCTGCTGTGTCAGGCGCCTCAGGCGACGAAGTAGTTCAATTTCTTGCGCGACTTCGGACGGCATGACGCCGCCGCCGAAATCCGCTAGCCGAGGAGTTCGCTTCTCATCGGCGAAAAGATTCAGTTGGAAAGGATCGTCAGACGTCGAATTGCTGACGACGATCTGCAACTTCGGAGACGGTGGTGGCGTTGGTAATTCAGGCGTGAGCGGCACAGGCTCGATAGGAATTACGGGCGGAAGATAGACCTTAAGACGATTGTCCCGATCTCGGAGAACAAGGCGCATAGCCTCCGGCGAGAGAATAAGATTTGGGATTTGAATTGGTGCAGGCGTTTCCAAGTTCCAGACCTTGCCCCATTGAAGGTCTATCATTCCCTGATTGATCAACTCAGCTTCGTATTCCTCACAACGTTGTTTCAGCGCATACCGCCCCCGACGTAATATGCCATCAGGCCCTCGGTTCGGTTCTATATGGACGTTGAGGCGTCCGTTATCTGAAACCCAGGCTCCGTTTTGGTGTGGAACTCGCGTTACGGCGGCACCGGTGAACGATCTGGCTAACCGCTCCGACATGCTCCGTGTCCATGCGCCTAAGCTGTGGAAGTGCAACCCGGCGTGCTGCGGATCGTGGAGCTTTTTTTCAGCGACGAACGCGGCGATTGCTGGTTGATCGTGACGCCTCATTGTCTGCCCGAATCGCTTTCTAAATTCGGCGTATTCCTTAATCCGCTCGCCGTCTGACGTAGCTTGCGACGGCG
>JAYVYJ010000151.1:0-4620 GCA_043784465.1 Hyphomicrobiales bacterium | reverse complement strand
AGGCGCTCAGACATTGCGCCCCTCCCGCTGAAGCGCGGCCCAGCCGATCAGACAAGCTTCTGCCCTATCAATGTCCTTCTTGCGGGCGAACATCTCCGCCATGTGCGGCCACTTCGCGATGGCGACGGCCCGCGCCGTGTCCTTGGCCTCCGTTCCTGGCGCAATGCTGGTGAGGCGCTTCCACGTCTGAGGCGTGATGAAGGAGATCGGCAACGCGAGCGCGCCGCAAATCCCTTCGAGCACGCCTCGGCTGCGACCGAATGCAAATGCCGATGCCTTGGCGTCAGTCGGGCGCGCGCCGACGAACTCACAATACGCTGTCGTTGCCTGCGTCTTTGCCATGAGCGAGGCGAGTAGCGGCGCATTGACGGCGGGGCGCCCGCTTTTCTCTTCGAGCGCCGGCGTGTCGAAAATGGCGTCAAGCTTGCCATCGACGAACACGGCGACGGCACCGTGTGCGCCGGGGTCGATCCCCAGCACGATCCGGAACGCGGTGGAGTTGAGGAGGTCGCTCATCGCGCGGCCCCCGTCTGAAAAGCGAGGGCGGCGACCAGCTTGGCGACGCCGGGCGCGAGACCGTAGCGGCGGATGAGAAAAGAAACTTGCGATTTATCGACGGTCAGGCCATATTCGACTTGCAGATTTTTGCTGACCACCAACTTCTGCCGGGCGTCGCAACCGCCCGGCTTTTTTGCGACCTTCACTCCGGCGCCAGTTCAGACGTATTGCGACGCTCTCCGGCGAGGATAAACACGTCTAGGTCCGCCAGCCGGTAGCGCACCTTACGTCCGAGTTTGATGAATTTCGGGCCGCCTCCAACCACTCGCAGTTTCTGAAGGGTCCGGTGCGAGACGTTGAGGTATTTTGCCGCCTCCAACTCGGTTTGAAGGCTAAGGATAGTAGGGGTCATTTGTCGCAAGCCCGCGATTTGAGAAGCACGCGATCATGCTCGCTCATTTGAATTCCAAATTGGGGTATGCAATTCCGGCTAAATGCGTCGATTGCTTCCCTGGTCCATTTTCGCAGGCGCGGTCTGTCTTGCGGGTGAGGGATCGTCCGCGCGCGCCGGAGCGGCCTATTCATCAGGCCAAGGCTTGAGCCCCAGCGCGGCCACGTCCGCTTTGAGACTCGTCAGCGCGACTATGGTGGCCGGATATGGAGAGGGGCCGCCGTCAAGGTCCGCATTCACCAGGTGCTCGACGAATGACCATTTCGCCCACACGTCGGTCGCGTTCGGGGCGGGCGTGGCGATGAGCGCCATTTCGGCCGCGCGCTCCCGGTCGGCCCGCTTACGCTCGGCCTCCTCGCTTTCGTCATCGTGGCGTGACGCTAGGTCGGCGCGGGCGGCGAGCCATTCCGCGAGCGCCGCGTCGAAGCGGTCGATTGCCGCCGTCAGTCGTGGCGATAGGTCGCCAGCGGGGTCGGCGTTGGACTGAATCGTCGTCGCCATCGTTACGCCTCCCCTTCAGGCAAAAGCGATGCGTAAATCCCGTCGATATGCTCTTCCGTCATTTCGTCCTTGAAGCGGAGCAAGTACCGGAACTTGTGCCCGGTATCGGCAGGCGTGGCGCATCGGTAGGCGCAGACCGCGAGCAAGGCGTTTTCCTCCACTTCGCACTTTTCGTCCCAGCGGGCTTTTGCCGCGTCTTCTTCCGCGTACGCTGCATCGAGCCGCGCAAGGGCTGCGACGCGCTCGTCCTCCAGCGCCGCCAGCGCGTCCGGTCCGACCGTCTTCGAAATGGCCGCGACAGCTTGGAGCGCACGGCTGAGGCGCTCGCAATGATCGTTGATACATTTTGCGACCCGCTCCCGGCCATTTCGCAGCGTGTAAGTCAACGAGCCGATGCCTCTGACGTAGATCATCGGGTCCGGCGCGGCGGCCTCTAGTTCGTCCACGGCGTCTGCAAACTCGGCCCGCGCCTTTTGGTGCGCAGCGATCAGGGCGGAAAGCTCGACACTGGGATGGTCTTCGTCGGACTTGACGGCGCGGGGGGCAAGTATCGCGCCGGCGGCAGCGGCGAGCGAGCTAATGGCGGCGCGGCGATTAGGCATGGCGGGGGCGTTCGCCCCAAAGGTGGCGTTGGGCATTGGGGTTGCTCCTGCGATCGGCTTATGATACCTCATGCAAATTGACTGACTTATAGTGGTAAGTCAAGACATTTTGCATGAGGTACGTCGTGGGCGAGATTTCAGCTGGTCAACTTCGCGCCGCCCGCGGCCTTTTGGGATGGTCGCAAACAGACTTGGCGGAAGCCGCGAAGGTCGGGCGCGCAACCATCGCCGATTTTGAGTCGGGGAAACGAGAGCCTTACCCTCGCACCATCGGCGAACTCCGCGCCGCTCTTGAGGCGGCAGGTATCGTGTTCACAAACGGCGGGGAACCTGGCGTGCGCCGCATAACGGCGGTGGCGGCACTCCATAGCCTCGCTGATCGGTCAGGGTTAGACGTGGCTCTTCGCAACGCCGGCCACGAAAACTGGAATATCGTTCCCTCGCCGCTTGGTTTGGACTGTCAAAATCAGAGTGGCGATATACTCGGGTATGTGCGAGCCGGCTCTCTTGAGACGCCGGAACCGCAGTTCGACCCACCGATTGGAAACCTAACTTTCCCTGATCGTGCGACTCCCTCCGAGTTACGCGCATGGATAATCGAGATGAGTCGACGCAACGCGCTTAGCTGAGGCGCCAGGCTGGGATAACGACGCCCATCCCCGTCGAGGATTTGAACGCGAGCAACAACAGGTGAGGACACTATCTATCCGCCAGCCGAAGGGATGCGGTGGGGTCGGGTCGGTGAAGTGTCACCCCCGCTAAATAGATGGAGCGCTAAAAATGGACCTGGCTACGTGTCGCGCTGTGAGAGATGAGATTACGGCTCGATCGGAAGCCATGCGGTCTGTGGTCGAAAAGGAGACCTTGGATTCGCTGGCGAAATATTGCCGAAGTGTAAAGCCCGATTTTGCCGGGCGCTACAATAATGTCGGATTAAAAGTCAGCCAAATTGCCGAAGCGACTAAGCGCGCATATAAAGAGAAAAAAATTGATTGGGTTCATCGTGCTCTTAAGGATTGGACATGGCTATTCATCATCATTCCACTTTTGAATCCGACATCAACGATTGAAAACGTCGGTGCATAGTGCTTATCCCTAGCCGAAAATAACGCGAGTATTTCGGGCGCGTCGGCCCGAAATTGAATCCACTTTTTTTGCTGCGACGTAGCCGATGGAAACGAGCCGGTCAGACAGTCCTTTTGCGCCTAAAGGCAAGATTTCGCCTGCGCGCGCCGCTCTGTCCCGCCTGGGTGCGAACGGGGCCTGCGACCAACATCTGGCTGACGATCTCCTAAAAAAACTTGCGATAAATTACAATCAGACGTGCACAAAGAGTTTACACAACGCTCGAATTAAAGCACTTGATGACGTAGTTCAAGCAGCTAGATCGTACGAACGGGCGCTTAGGAAACTCGCAGAGGTTGCGCCGGGTTTTCTGAGCCTCGAATTGCAGGGGCGGGGTGCTAATGGGCAACGCCATTTGGTTGAGCTAATGGGAATTCCTGTTCAGGCGCCGGGGTTTGTTGAGCCGGATGACATTGACGTCGCCTTCGAGCCGGAACTTGGGCTCGCGCATGACCATCGCCCCGTGCCTATCTTTAAGGCCACAATGCAGCGAGCGACCGCAATGAGCCGTATCGCGGCAAAGTACGCGGGATTGTAAAGGCGTGTCGATGGGGGCGCCGGTAGCCGCAACATTGAACGCGACGGGCGCAACCCGAAAGAATTGTTAGTTGAAGCTTGCTATCTGATCGTCGCCGGATGTTTTGGAGATGCAGGAATAAATAGGGTGAAGACGACGGCTGCTCGCCTGTCAAGCAGCGGCACACCACCGCCGCTTTTTCCCGCGCTTCTGGGTGCCATGCACCTATATGCTACGGACGAAGAGATCGAAGCCGCCGCGTTCGAAGGGCCGGTCAAAAAGTGCGTACCCCTGTTGCGAAAAGAGTTGGAAGGCGACCGCAGTTGGTTTGATTGGATTCAATCAGGCCCTCAAGCTGAAAGGAAAGAGACAACGGCCCTTCAGACAGCGCGGTTTCTTGTTCGACTCTTTAACCCCCACGCTTAGGATCGTGCGACCCGCCCTTTGGGGGGAGAGAGTCGTCGAGATCGCGGCCGTCGAGACCCGCAGAAATCCGGTCCCCAATAGAATCGGCAAGCGCGCGCAGCGGGTCAACGTCACGGTTCACATAGCGCCCCGTCATCGCCAGCGTTTTATGGCGCAGGAAGTCGCGCACATGAAAGGCATTTGCGCCCGTCTGAGAAACATAGGTCCCTGCGGTATGGCGCTGGTCGTGGATGCGAACGTCCGTAAGCCCAGCGCGCGCTCTCAACACTTGCCACGCGTTCGTCATCACCGATTCCGACAGCGGCTTCGCCGTAAGCGTGATCTGATGACCGCGGGCGGCTATGCGGCGATCGCCTGAAGGGCGCTACGGTTCCAATTCCAGGGCAAGAGTTCGTCGATGTGTTTGATAGGGTGATCTGCGATTCGGCCGATAACGTCGGTGAACCAGGCCTCGGGATCAAGGCCGTTCAGGCGCGCGGTCTCGATGAGCGTATAAATGA
>JAYVYJ010000150.1:0-4691 GCA_043784465.1 Hyphomicrobiales bacterium | reverse complement strand
GCCCCCACTTGCCAGACGCGAGCGCCAGTGGGGCAAAACCCGGGCTTCCAGCGCCGCCGGGGCGATATGTTCAATCACATGGGTCGCCACGAGCCGGGGGGCGCCGCCGAGGGCGATTGGCAGATGGACGGCGTCGCGCAGCCAGGCCTCGCCGGACTCTTCGCTTAAAGGAAGAAGGCGGGCGCCGGCCGCGTCCCCGCCCTGCGCCCCCATCGCATAGGCGGCCGCCTCGCAAGCGGGAAACTCGGGAGCCGCCTCGGGAGCGACCTCGCGAGCAAAATCGGCGAACCGGCGCCCGAGCGCCCGTAAAGCCGACTCCTGACGCTCCAGCCGCTGCTCGGCATAAGCCATCGCCTCCTGCGCGGCGAACTGGATGCGCGGCTCCATAGCCTCCACCAGGCGGGAATGACTGTCCCCCAGAATGGCCTGGAATTGACTTTCCTGCATCGGCGCGCGGGTCTCGACGAGGTCGCGCAACCGCTCGACTTCAACCCTCAGCGCGTCGATTTCGACGTGAGGTTCGGCGCCGTAGCGTTGCAGAAATTCGGAGCGGGGGGCGCTCATGCGCGTCTCCTCTCGGAGAGGTCGGTACGAAACAAAACAACTTCACTCAACTCTATGACGCTACGCGCAGGCGCCCACAACCGCAACTCGCAGCCGCGTTCGACGGCCTCCACGACGAAGTCGATATGCTGAAGTCCCGCAACGGAAGAAAACAAGTCCCTGACTGGCACGCTGCGTCGGCCAAGGCGCCGACGACCATGTTCGGAGGTCGCCTCGATCTCGATTTCGCCCTCGTCTTGGTTCGGCTCGCGGCGGACGTAAAAGCCCGCCGCGTAGCGGCCCGGCGTGAGCGTGAGATAGGGGCCGTGGCAAAGATGGCCCGCGCGTCCGTCCGAACGCCTTCGTCCGCCAGGCACGTCGATACCGACCGCCCGGGGCAGTTCGCTGGCCTGAAAACGTATGTAGGCGACCACGACGCGCGCTGCTCCCCAAGAACAAGAGTCATCGATATTAGGGCGCGTCCGCCGCGAGCGCAATGCTTCGCCGGCGCCCGCGACGACCTTTGGATTTAAGGCAAACAGGTTGCAAGCGTAAGTATCGCGGTGCGGCCTTCTGGCGATCTTGCGGCCGATCGAATCAGACGGAATTGCGCGGCCTTCGAGGCTGGCCGAGACCCAACGATCTCGCGATCTGCGAGCGCTTGTGCGCGTAGCCCGGCGCCACCATCGAATATTCCGTCGGCAATCGCCACTTGGAGCGATATTGCTCCGGCGTCATGGCGTAACGCTCGCGCAGATGCCTCTTCAGCGATTTGAAGCGCCGTCCGTCCTCCAGACAGATCATGTAATCTTCGGTGACCGACTTTCCGATGGCGACGAACGGCTTTTGCGGTTCGCTCGGCGCTTTGGCCGCCCGCTTCTGAGTCAAACTTTGCAAGGAGGCGTGCGTCGAGTAAATAAGGCGAGGAAGTTCGCTCACCGCTATCGCATTGCGCGTGATGTAAGCGGAAACGATTTTGGCGGACCATGCAACATATTCATCAGAAACATGATTGAACATGCGTTTCGTTTCCTAATCCTGATTTTCAGTCACCATATCGCAAAAAGTTGACGGGATGCCGATTGTTACAAAATATAAATAGACTTTTGTCGTCTCTCTCAAATCAGCGCACGTTCGCCATCGCCTACACCTTGACGCAATGCAATGCGGCGTCGCGCGAGCTTCCCCGCACAATACCGGTTCGGAGCATCGTCCAAAGGTCTTCGCAGGGGAGGTCGGGCGGGGCCTTGAGACGGCGCCGGGGTGATTAAATTCGCAGACGCGCCTATATGCGGACACGAAGATTTTTCTCCGGAGCGTCATGCCGCCTAATTCCCCTTCCACCCGTTCGTCCGGCTTCGATTTCGAAGGGCAGGGCACGCTTCTCGGCACCGTCCGGCTGTTGACGCCTTACATCTGGCCTTCGGATCGCAACGATCTGAAGCTGCGCGTCGGCTTGGCGGTGGCGCTGATGATCGCCGCCAAGGTGGTGACGGTCCTGATGCCCTATTCGTTCAAATACGCCACGGACGCGCTCACCGGCAGCCCCGAGGCGGCGCATATTCCGCTCCCCGCCGCGTTGACCGGAATGTTCGCGCTGACGGTTCTCTATGGCGGGTTGCGAATCCTGATGAGCCTCGCCCAGCAGGGGCGCGACGCGCTGTTCGCCGCCGTGGCGATGAATGCGGTGCGCCGTCTGGCGATGCAGGTGTTCGTCCACCTGCACAATTTGTCGCTGCGCTTTCATCTGGAACGCAAGACAGGCGGCCTTACCCGCGTGCTGGAACGCGGCCGCGCGGCGATTGAAACCATCGTGCGCACGTCGATGCTGACCGCCGTGCCCACCGCGGTGGAGTTCGCGCTCATCATCGTCTCGTTTCTCGTCACCTTCGACTGGCGTTATGTGGCCGTGCTGGTGGCGACCATCGCGGCCTATCTGGTTTACACGACGGTCGCGACCAACTGGCGCATCGCGATCCGGCGCTCGATGAATGAAAGCGACACCGACGCCAACACCAAAGCCATCGATTCGCTGCTCAATTTTGAAACCGTCAAATATTTCGGCGCCGAGGCGCGCGAGGCCGCCCGCTACGACAAGTCGATGGCTCGCTACGAACGGCTCAGCGTACGCACTTATGTCTCCCTCGCCGTGCTCAACGCGGGTCAGGCGGTGATCTTCACCGTCGGGATGGTCGGCGTATTGCTCATGTGCGTCTCCGGAGTGCGCTCGGGGCGAAACACGGTAGGCGATTTTGCGCTGCTCAACGTCATGATGTTGCAGCTTTATCAGCCGCTCAATTTTATGGGCATGGTGTATCGCGAGATCAAGCAGGCCATCGTCGACATCGGCGCGATGTTCGACATTCTGGGGCAGAACCCGGAGATTCAGAACGTGGCGGGCGCGCGCGAGCTTACCGTCCACGACGGTTCGGTGAAGTTCGAAAACGTCGTATTCGCCTACGACGCGGCCCGGCCGATCCTCAAGGGCGTTTCCTTCGAGGCCAAGCCCGGCACGACGATCGCCATCGTCGGCCCGTCAGGGGCGGGTAAATCGACGATTTCGCGGCTGCTGTTTCGCTTCTACGCGCCAAGCTCGGGCCGCATCTCCATCGACGGGCAGGACATCGCGGGGGTGACGCAGACTTCCCTGCGCGCCGCTATCGGCATGGTGCCGCAGGACACCGTGCTGTTCAACGACACCATCGCCTACAACTTGCGCTACGGTCGCGACGGCGCGACGGAGTCCGAGTTGCACGAAGCCGCCGAAGCCGCGCGCATAAACGCCTTCATTCGCACATTGCCGCTGGGCTATGACGCTCAGGTGGGCGAGCGTGGGCTAAAACTCTCGGGCGGCGAGAAGCAGCGCGTCGCCATCGCCCGCACGATGCTGAAGGCGCCCCCGATTCTCGTTCTGGACGAGGCGACCTCGGCCCTCGACAGCCACACCGAGAGCGAGATTCAGGATGCGCTGGAGCGCGTCTCGAAGGGCCGAACGACGCTGGTGATCGCCCATCGGCTGTCGACCATCGTCAACGCCGACGAAATTCTCGTGCTCGACAAGGGCGTCATCGCGGAACGCGGCCGCCATGAGGAGTTGCTGGCGCGCGGCGGAATTTATGCGGGACTTTGGAACCGCCAGCGCCAGGTTGCGCAGGCGCAGCAGATTTTGCGGGAGGCGGACGGGCAGGAGCAGGCGTTCGAGCGGAACGCGGAAGCCGCAGAGTGACTATGACGCGCCAAGGCGCCAGAAGGCCGCACGGATGAGGGTCTTATGGCGTTGGTGAAATCGATTCGGGACACGTTTGTCCCCTTGCATCCGGAAGGCTATCCGTTCGTGGGCGGCTTCGCGCTGGCGACGCTGGCGCTGTTCTGGCTGTGGTCGCCGCTGGGCTGGGCGGCGCTGGTCGCGACTCTGTGGTGCGCTTATTTCTTCCGCGATCCCGCGCGGGTGACGCCGATCCGCGCCGACCTCGTGGTGTCTCCCGCCGATGGGCGCGTCTGCTTCGTCGGGGCCGCGCCCCCGCCCCCCGACCTTGGCCTCGGCGGCCTGCCGATGACAAAAATTTCCATTTTCATGAATGTGTTCGACTGCCACGTGAACCGCTCGCCGGTCGAGGGCCGTGTGGTGCGCATTTCCTACCGTCCGGGCCTGTTCGTCAACGCGGACTTGGACAAGGCGAGCGAAGACAACGAGCGCAACGGCCTTGTCATCGAGACGACGGCGGGGCGCTTCGGCGTCGTGCAGATCGCGGGGCTGGTGGCGCGGCGAATCGTCTGCTTCACCAGGGAGGGCGCGCGTCTGGGGCCGGGCGACCGTTTTGGCCTCATCCGCTTCGGCAGCCGGGTCGATGTTTATCTGCCCGAGGGCGCCAGCGCCGTCGTCGGACTCAACAGTCGGTGCGTCGCGGGCGAGACGGTCATCGCGACGACGCAGCCCGACGCGCAGCGTCTGTTTGCGCGGAGCTGACGATGCCCGGTCAGCCGCGTCTGGTCACAGTGCCGCTGCGGCTTCTCGTCCCCAACGTCGTGACGCTGATGGCGCTGAGCGCCGGCGTCACGGCGATCCGCTTCGCCTTCGAAGGTTCGCTGACCTTGGCCGTGCTGGCGGTGGCGGTGGCGGCCATTCTCGATGGGCTCGACGGGCGCAT
>JAYVYJ010000149.1:0-9392 GCA_043784465.1 Hyphomicrobiales bacterium | reverse complement strand
ATCGCTTATGATCTCGACCTGTTCGAGCCGGGTTCCATCGCCAATCTTACCGCGTCGATCATCGGCAACGTGTTCGGCTTCAAGCCGCTGAAAGCCTTGCGACTGGAGGACATGCGCTTCCCGGTCGCCTATGTGAAAACCTATCAGGGTCCGCCGACCGGCATCGTGGTTGAGCGGGAGCGGCTCGACAAGTTCGGCCGTCCGCTGCTGGGAGCGACCGTCAAGCCCAAGCTCGGCCTCTCGGGCCGCAACTATGGCCGCGTGGTCTATGAAGCGCTCAAAGGCGGCCTCGACTTCACCAAGGACGACGAGAACATCAATTCGCAGCCGTTCATGCACTGGCGCGACCGATTTCTCTATTGCATGGAAGCGGTCAACAAGGCGCAGGCGGCGACCGCCGAGGTCAAGGGCACGTATCTCAACGTAACCGCCGGAACGATGGAGGAGATGTACGAGCGTGCGGATTTCGCGCGCGATCTCGGCTCAGCCATCATCATGATCGATCTGGTCATCGGCTACACGGCCATTCAGTCGATGTCGAAATGGGCGCGCAAGAATGACATGATCCTGCATCTGCACCGCGCCGGCCACGGCACTTACACGCGCCAGAAAGCGCATGGAATCTCGTTCCGCGTGATCTCCAAATGGATGCGGCTCGCGGGCGTCGATCACATTCACGCCGGCACGGTCGTCGGCAAGCTGGAAGGCGATCCCGCGACGACGCGCGGATTCTACGACATCCTGCGCGAAGACTTCAACCCGATGCGGCTGGAGCACGGCGTTTTCTTCGACCAGCATTGGGCTTCCCTCAACAAGGTGATGCCGGTGGCGTCGGGCGGCATCCACGCGGGACAGATGCATCAGTTGCTGCATCATCTGGGTGAGGACGTGGTTCTGCAATTTGGCGGCGGCACTATTGGTCATCCTGGCGGCATTCAGGCGGGCGCGATCGCCAACCGCGTGGCGCTGGAAGCCATGATCTTCGCGCGCAATTCAGGGCGCGACTATATGCACGAGGGTCCAAATATTTTGGCCGACGCCGCCAAAACCTGCACGCCCTTGCGCCAAGCGCTCGACACCTGGGGCGACGTGACCTTCAACTACACCTCGACCGATCAGCTCGATTTCGTCCCGACGGCCAGCGTTTCGTGATCCTCGCGGGCCTCTGCGTCCGTCCTTGGCGGGGCGGGGCGCGGGCGCCCTGTCGAGCCGGGGGAAGGAGGCCCTAGCCTTCCCCCGAAACTCTCAATCAAGGAGAATTCTCATGCGCGTCACCCAGGGTTGTTTCTCGTTTCTACCCGATCTCACCGACGACCAGATTCTGGTGCAGGTGCAATATTGTCTGCAAAACAATTGGGCGGTGAACCTCGAATATACCGACGATCCCCATCCCCGCAACACCTACTGGGAAATGTGGGGCCTGCCGATGTTCGACCTCAAGGACGCCAAGGGCGTGCTGATGGAACTGAACAAATGCCGCGAAAGCCATGGCGACAAATATATCCGCCTGTCGGCTTTCGACTCCACGCATACTTGGGAGTCGCTGCGCATTTCTTTTATTGTCAATCGCCCAGCCGTTGAAGAGGGCTTCCGGCTTGAGCGCACGGAGGGGCGTGGTCGCCAGCAGCATTACGCGCAGCGCGCCTATTCGTTCGACCGTCCCGAAGGGAAGCGTTACTGATGACGGACGCTCCGACGCCGGCCAAAGTCAACCTCGCGGAGGAGTTTGACCGCTCCGGCGTGGGACCCGTGCTGAAACAACTCGACGACGAGTTGATCGGCCTTGCGCCGGTCAAGCGGCGCATCCGTGAGGTCGCGGCGCTGCTGCTGGTTGACCGGGTGCGCCAGAAATTCGGTCTCACCGCCGAGGCCCCGACGCTGCATATGAGTTTCTCGGGCAATCCTGGCACCGGCAAGACGACGGTGGCGAGCCGCATGTCGGAGATATTGCACAAGCTGGGTTACGTGCGGCGCGGGCATCTGGTGTCGGTGACGCGCGACGATCTGGTGGGCCAGTATATCGGCCATACGGCGCCCAAAACCAAGGAAGTGCTGAAGCGCGCAATGGGCGGCGTGTTGTTCATCGACGAAGCCTACTATCTCTATAAGTCGGAAAATGAGCGCGACTACGGGCAGGAGGCCATCGAAATACTGCTTCAGGTGATGGAAAACAACCGCGACGATCTGGTCGTCATCCTGGCGGGATACACCGACAAGATGGACAAGTTCTTTCAATCGAACCCCGGCTTTCGTTCGCGCGTCGCCCATCATGTCGATTTCCCCGACTATGGCGACGGCGAATTGCTCGCCATCGCGGAGGGAATGCTGACGAAGCTGCATTACAAATTAAGCGAGGGCGCGCGGGCGGCGCTTTCGGAATATATTCCGATCCGGCGCGGGCAACCGCATTTCGCCAACGCGCGCTCGATCCGCAATGCGATTGATCGCGCGCGGTTGAGACAAGCGAACCGCTGCTTCTCGATGAACGCGGAGATCGATCTGGAGACGTTGGTGACCATCGAGGCCCAGGACATCAGACAGAGCCGGGTGTTTGCTGAAAGTGCGTGAGCGCCGGGGCGACCCGCGCCCCAACCCTCCCCCGTAAAGGGGGAGGGAGCCGATAGCGCGGTAGGTCTAGCCCGTCACTTCGAGCGTAAGGCGCCCGGTCGTCAGGTCGCCGTATTCGTTGGTCGCCTCGACGGTCACGCGATGCGCGCCGACCGCTAGGTCGGCGGGCAGGCGGGCGATCCAGATGTGCGACGACACTTCCGCCTTCACCCACGGCTTCTTCACAGCGTCGTTGCGGGCGAACAATTCCTCGACGAAGGGATCGGTCATGATCTCGCGCGTCATCGGGATGGCCGCACGGCCGATCTTCATCATGACGTTCGACTTCGGCCCCGCATCGAACACATTGGCGATCAGGGTCGAGGCGCCGAGGGCGGCCTTGGCGACGGGGGACGAGAGGAGTTGGCCGGGGCGGAACTGGCCGTAAATTTCCTTGTTGGCGCGATGGAAGCGGCTGTCGACACTCAGCCGCATTTGCCTCCCGTTTGGCTCCTTTGCGGGCACAAAACGTGTCTTGTAAGCGAGGCCGTCAACCGAGAGCACATGGAAGCCGTTGGGCGTGCCGTCGCGCGAGTCGGCGACCGCTACGCCGCGATGGTCTAGGGGGCCGCTCCACCACGAGCCCGAGACGGCTGTGAGAATATGATGATGGTGCGCGCCCGGGCCCTTCCAGCCCTGTGAGGCGTCGAAATAGATGTGTTCGGTCGTATGCGTATGGCCGGCGAAACTCACGGTATATTTGCGGTCTTCGAACAGCGCGAACAGGGCGTCGCGGTTGACGAGGCGGTCGTAATTCTCAAAAGGGTCGATCACGTTGACGAGGGGAATGTGCATGACGATCACGATCAGCGTTTCGGCGGGCGTGCGCGCAAGCGTTTCGCGGACAAAGCCAAGTTGCGTCTCGTCGAGGCGGCCTTCGTATTTGCCCGCGCCTTTGGGGCGGGCCGGGTCGTGTCCGAGATAATCGACGTCGTCGAGCATCAGAAACAGGGTGCGTGCATAGTTGAACGCGTAATAGGGCGGGCCGAACACGCGCTTGAACGTTTCGCGCGACAGTGTCCTGTCAGGCGCCTCGAAATTCATGTCGTGATTGCCGCCGATGCTCCACCACGGCACGCCGATCGTGCCGATGAGGCGATTGAAGCGGTCGTAGAGGGAGAGATCGTCGAACATGATGTCGCCGGCGGTGAGGCCGAACTGCGCTCCCACTTGTCCCGCCGCCTCCAGCACGTCCTCGCGGATGTAATCGATCTCCGCTTCGCTCTCGGGCTGCGGATCGGTGAACAACACGACCTCGAAGGCGTCGGATTCCTGCTGGCCGCGTAGAGGGAAATCGAGCGAGGCGGGGAGGGGGCCTGTGGGGGCGATCCCCGCATAAGTCAGATCGGACGGCGAGCCCTCGGGGCTGTGCAGATAATAGAATCTGGGTGAGCCGGTCAGCGGATCGATGGGGGGCGTGAAGCCTGTCGGTTTGATGACGAAGATAACGCACGAGCCGGGCGCTGGCAGGGACCAGCGGCCGTTCAGGTCGGTCGCCGTCACGTCGCGGCCGTTGGAGACGAGAACGCCTGCGAGGCCGGGATTGGCGGGGCCGGGGCGGCCAGAGCCGTCGCGGTCGTCGAACACCGTGCCTGTAGCGGGTGGTTGGGCGTGCGCTGGTCCGCCAGCAAGCAGGCCGCCGGCGAGGCCGAGCGCGAGCGTCTCGCGGCGGGTGAACTCCATTTGTCCGGTCATCTTCGGCTCCCTATCGTGTGCTCAGAGCCAGCAGCACAACATGACGGGCGCGTGACCTCAACGGCGAGGTCGCCGTTTCAATCGTCGCGGGGCGCGCCGAGCCGGTAGACGCCGCGAAATTCGTTGGGGTCGGCGGGTTTGCCTTTTCTGTAAATGACGAGGCGACCGGCGAGGGCGAGTTTCACGGCCGTCCGGCGCACGTCCTGAAGATGAGTGCGCCAAGCGAGCGCGTCCTCGCCGCGCGCCTTGGCGAACGCCTTGGCGGCGTCGGTGGGGCAGAGGGTTCGCTCCGTTCCCGCATCGGCGCAGAGCGCGAGAATCGTGTCGGACAGGTAGTCGGGCGCATCGGGCATGAGCGAGCCATGCGCGGCGGGGCGGGGGGCGTCAACGGGAACTTGGCGGCGTCATGCGGGTTTCTGTCGCACGAACATGAGGAGTACGCCATGAAAGCCAGATTTTTAGGAACGGTCGCCGCTTTCGCCTTCATCGCGACGGGACTCGCGGCGAGCGCTCAAGAAGGCCAGCGCCAAGAGAACAAAGGCTCCGAACGCGCCCCCGCGACGGCGCCGCGTGGCGAAGTTGATGGCCCCAAGGCCGGCGGGGCCATGCAGAAGGGCGCGATGCAAAACAAGGAGGGGCCAAAGGCCGCCGAAGGCGAGAAGCGCGAGCCCAATGGCGAGGTTCCCGGCAAGGAACCCACCAAGGCCGCCGAAGGCGAGAAGCGCGAGCCCAATGGCGCGGTTCCCGGCAAGGAACCCACCAAGGCCGCCGAGGGCGAGAAGCGTGAGCCCAATGGCGCGGGTCCCGGCAAGGAAGCTCCCAAAGCGGCGCAGAGCGAGAAGCGTGCGCCCAATGGCGCGGCGCCTGGCAAGGACGTCCCGAAAGCGGCGCAGAGCGAGAAGCCTGAGCCCGACGGTTCGATGCGCAAGGACGCCACACGCGCCGAGACGCCCCGAGGCGACGAGCCCAAGGCGGCGCAATCGGAAAAGCGAGGCGCCCCCGACGCCAAGCGTCAGGGACAGGCGGGTCAAGGTCAGAACGGAAGCACGGGTGCGCGTGGTGAGCCCCGCGTGAGTGGCGTCAAGATTTCGACCGAGCACGCGAGCCGCATCGGCGAAACTCTGCACCGCGAGGCGCGTCCGCAACGCACGACTTTCGACGTGCGCGTGGGCGTCCGTGTTCCGGAAGGCTTTGAAATTCGCCCGCTGCCGATTGAAATCGTGGAAATCGAGCCGGAATATCGAGGCTACGATTATTTCATCGACACCAACGACGAGATTGTTTTTGTGTCACCGCAGACGCATGAGATTGTGGGAACCATCGCCTACGAGGGCCGGGCGGCCGCTGTGGATTCGCCGCGCGCCGCGCGTCCCTGCCCGCCGGAAGACTAATCCCATCCGTTTGAACTAAGCATGCCGCCGCGAAGCGTTCGCGGCGGCGTTTTATTGGATAGTTGACGCGAGTGGCGCGGCGGCCAATGGTGCACAGATGTCCGACCCGATCTGCCGCTTTTCAACACCTGAACTCGCCGATCTTCCCGAGGATTTGCGCACGCGCATCCTCGCTGTGCAGGAGAAATCCGGGTTCGTGCCCAACGTGTTTTTGGCGCTTGCGCGCAGGCCTGATGAGTTCCGGGCGTTCTTCGGCTATCACGACGCGCTGATGGAAAAGCCGGGCGGGCTTACCAAGGCCGAGCGGGAGATGATCGTTGTGGCCACGTCGGCGGCCAACGATTGCCTTTACTGCGTCGTCGCGCATGGCGCGATTCTGCGCATCCGTTCGAAGAACCCGAGGCTGGCGGAACAGGTCTCGATCAAACCGGCCCATGCGGAAGTTACGCCGCGCCAGCGCGAGATGATCGTCTTTGCGCTGAAGGTGGCGCAGCGCAGCGCCGAAATTGACGATGACGATTACGCCGTCCTGGCTCAACACGGTTTCTCGTCCGACGACGCGTGGGACATCGCGGCAATTTCGGCGATGTTCGCCATGTCAAATCGCCTCGCCAACGCTTTTGGCATTCGTCCCAACGACGAATTTTACGCGATGGGACGTTAGTGGAAATTGTTCAGAACCTTGAGCGCCTGCTCCATCGAAGCGCCGGGGATGCGGAACAATCCCGAGAAGGGCTGATTCAACTCCAGAATGAGAAACACCGCGCTGCCAATTGCGAAAGCGCCGATGAGCGCCGCGACGACCGCCGTTCCGTTTAGGCGCGCCAGGACGCCATAGCCGGCGAACAGAAGTCCCGCCCACGAGACAACGACGCCCAATAGCGGCCAAGAGATTGGGCTGGCCAGTTGCAGGAACATCAAAAGGCGGGTCTGCTCGATGATACCTATGCTGGTGTTGATGATCGGCGACGCCGCGATCTGATCGGCAGTCCGGGGTTGCAACTGTGCGGCGCCAGAGTTCAGCCTTTCAAAGGCGCCGACGAGAGCGTTGACGTCATAGTTGCGCGGGTCGCCGTTATCGATCCAGATCGCCTTGTAGGCTTGTTCCACCGCCTGCTGGAGGCCCGCGTGCATCGGCGCGGCTTCCGGGCCGAACTGCCTTAGCGCCATGTCGAGTTGGATCGACCTTGCGGCCAGCACCTCGATATTGGCTTTCTGCGTGGCCATGAAGCCATAGGCGGAGCCGATCAGCGTGCCCAGCACCAGCGCCAGCAATAGCGCGATGAGTCCCATTACGGCGCCGATCATATCGCGCGCGCCCGAACTCATGTGCGCCTCGGGCAGAAGCTTTTGCAGCCACATCCCGGCAAACCCGCATAGGAACGTCAGCGCGCCGACTTCCAACCCAATCGCCAAATCGCCCATTCTGTGCCCCATTTCGCCGGGTGGATGTAAAAAGCGAAACGGCGTGAATGTCCACGCAAGACGCGGGCGGCGGTCCCGCGCTACGATGGCGGATCAGGAGGAAGCCATGTCGCCCAGCGCCGAGTCCCGCCTGTCCACGCACGAGGTGACGAACCAGCCGTTTGCGCTGGGGGACATCAACTTGTTCGAGTCCGACGCGGGCTTGCGTGAAAACGTCGGTATGTCGCCGGACCTCTCGCGCTTCGGCGCCATGGCGGGCGCGGCGGACTATCTCGAACTGGGGGCGCTGGCCAACCGCCATCCGCCCGAGTTCGACACCCACGACCTCTACGGGCGGCGCGTCGATCTCGTACGGTTTCATCCCGCCTATCACGAACTGATGCGCGTCGCGTTCGCCGAGGGCGTCGCGGCCTCGCCGTGGGATGCGCCGGGCGAAGGGGCGCATGTCGCTCGGGCGGCGAAGTTTTACATGCAGTCTCAGGTCGAGGCGGGGCACGGCTGCCCGATCACCATGACTTTCGCCGCCACGCCGGTGATCGCGCGTGAGCCGGGGCTGGCCCGCGAATGGCTGCCGCGCCTGCATTCGCGAACCTACGACCCCGCCAATGCGCCGGTCTCCGAGAAGTGCGGCGCGACCTGCGGCATGGCGATGACCGAGAAGCAGGGCGGCTCGGACGTGCGCGCCAACGCTACCCACGCGCAAGAATCAGGCGATGGGACTTACGAAATCACCGGCCACAAATGGTTCGTCTCCGCGCCGATGTGCGACGCCTTCCTGACCTTGGCGCAGACGCCCGCCGGTCTCACCTGCTTTCTCAGCCCGCGCTGGCGCCCGGACGGCGCCAAGAACGGCATCGAATTCGTGCGCCTCAAGCGCAAGATGGGCAATGTCGCCAACGCCTCCAGCGAGACCGAATGGCGCGGGGCGCTGGGCTGGCGGGTCGGCGAGGAGGGACGCGGGATCGCCGCCATCATCGAAATGGTGGCGCTGACGCGGTTTGATTGCATGATCGGTTCGACGGCGGGCATGCGCCGCGCCGTCATCGAAGCCGTCGACCATTGCGGCCAGCGCCGCGCTTTCGGCGCGAAGCTGATCGATCAGCCGATCATGCGCGCGGTGCTGGCCGACCTCGCGCTGGAATCCGAAGCCGCGCTCGCCTTGACGATGCGCGTCGCGCGCGCGCTTGACGCGGGCGAGACGGCTTTCGTGAGGCTCGCCACGGCGCTGGGCAAATACTGGATTTGCAAACGCGCCCCAGGACACGCCTATGAGGCGATGGAATGCGTCGGCGGCTCCGGCGTGATGGAGGATTCGCCCATGCCGCGCCTTTATAGAGAAGCTCCGGTTAACGCGATCTGGGAAGGGAGCGGCAATGTGCAATGTCTCGACGTGATGCGTGCGCTCGCCCGCTCGCCGGAAGCTCTGGCCGCCGTTTACGCCGAGATCGACGGCGCACGCGGGGCCGCGCCCGAACTTGACGCTTACGCCGACGCGCTGAAGGACGACCTCAGGGACGCCAATAATTTCGAGGCCCGCGCGCGCGAATTCTGCGACCGGCTGGCGCTGGCGCTGCAAGGGGCGGCGCTGGCGCGCTTTGCACCCGATTTCGTGACCGACGGATTTGCACGCGCCCGATTGACGGGCGTTGGGACGCACCATTACGGCGCGCTGCCGGGCGGGCTCGACGCGGCGCGAATCGTCAAACGCGCGGCGCCGCGATGAGCGTCGGGATCGAAGTCGCGCTGAACGGTCCGTGGGGCCGCGCTCGCCAGCCCGGCGCGCCCGACACGGTGGCGGGGATCGTCGAAGAGGGCGTCGCCTGCGCCTTGGCGGGGGCCTGCGTCGTGCATGTCCACGCCTATGACGGCGGCGGGCCGCAGACCTTCGCCGCCGACGTCTACGCCCGCATCGTCGAGGGCATTCGCGCCCGCGTCGACGTGCCTGTCTATCCCTCGATCCCGATGAGCGGCGGCCTCTCGCCCGTAAAGCGTTTCGCTCATGTCGAGGCGCTCGCCGCGCGCGGGCTGCTCGAATTTTCCGTGGTCGACCCCGGCAGCGTCAACCTGACCGAGTTGGCTCCGGGCGCGGAGCCGGCGCCCGTCTACGCCAACCCGGAGGTCGACATCCGCCATGGACTGGATCTGGCGGCGCGATATGGGTTTCATCCCGCCTTCGCGATCTACGAGCCGGGGTTCACCCGCGCGGGGGCGGCGCTGGCGCGGCGGGCGGGGGCCAAGGCCCCAGTCTATCGGTTCATGTTCTCCTCGCACTTC
>JAYVYJ010000148.1:0-4104 GCA_043784465.1 Hyphomicrobiales bacterium | reverse complement strand
AAGGGTCGGCCGCTATATCCTGGCGGTCGGCGGCAATTCGAGCGCCGCCGAACTCTCAGGCGTTTCGATCTCGCGCACGATCCTGTGGGCGCACGGAATATCCGGCTTCCTCGCCGCGCTTGCCGGGGTGATGCTGGTCGCGCGTCTGCAACTAGGCCAACCCTCGATCGGCGACGACTGGCTGATCCTGTCCTTCGCCGCCCCCGTCATCGGAGGCGCCACCCTGGGGGGCGGTCATGTCAGCGTGTTTGGGACTTTCTTCGGCGTCGTCATCGTCGCCATCATCACACAGGCGCTGGTGATCTTTCGCATCGACCCCTTTTTCGTACAGGTCGTGCTGGGCCTCCTGATCCTCGCGGCGGTCGGCGCCAACCGGCTGCGAGAAGTCCGCTTCGCGGGAGCCCGCGCTTGACCAACCTGTCCCTCGAAGCGCGCGGAATTCACATGAGCTTCCCCGGCGTGCTGGCCTTGCAGGACGTTTCGATCTCGCTGCGCGGCGGCTCCATCCACGCGTTGCTCGGCGAGAACGGCGCCGGCAAATCGACGCTCATCAAGATCATCACCGGCGTTCACCGTCCCGACGCCGGCGAACTGCTGCTGAACGGCGCGCTCGTGCGCTTCGCCGGTCCGCGCGAGGCGATCGCCGCCGGCATCGGCGTCGTGCATCAAGAGCGCAACCTCATCCCGCGTTTCTCCGTCGGCGAGAATATCGGCCTCGAACACCTGGGCGGCGGAGTCTTGCGCGGCATCGACTATGACAAGATCCACGCCGAGGCGCGCAAGTGGCTGGACGTCCTGGAGCTCGACCTCGACCCCCGCACCCCCGTTTCTCAACTGAACGTCGCCAAGGTACAGTTGGTCGAGATCGCTAAGGCGTTGTCGCTGCGCTCGCGCGTTCTGTTGCTCGACGAGCCGACCGCGTCGCTGACCTCGCAGGAAACGCAGGTTCTGTTCCGCCTGCTACGCAAACTGCGCGACGAGGGCGCCGGCTTGCTGTTCGTCAGCCACAAACTCGAAGAGGTTCAGGAGATTTGCGACGAGGTGACGGTGCTGCGCGACGGGCGCAACGCCTGCTTGAGCCGCGCCATGGCGGGCCTTGCGCGCGCGGATCTCGTGCGCCTGATGATCGGACGCTCCGAACAGATCCCGGCTTGGCCCGCGCGCTCCGCCGAGGGCGCGCCGACGATGCTGGAGCTGACGAATGTCTCGACGTCGCTCGGCCATGAGGGCGTCAATCTCAAGCTGCGCAAGGGCGAGATCATCGGTCTCTATGGACTCGTCGGCGCCGGACGTACGGAGCTTGCCAAATGCATAATCGGGTTGCATCCGATGACCGGCGGCGAAGTCCGAGTCGAGGGAGAGAAGCAGAAGATTGGCAGCGTCGCCGAGGCGATTTACAAACACGGCATTGGCTACATCAGCGAGGACCGCAAGCAGGAGGGCCTCATCCTGACGCATAGCGTGCTGGAGAATGCGGGCATCGCCGTCTGGCGCAAGCTCGCCAGCCGGTTTGGCCTGTTGACGGACAAGACCATTCGCGCCCATGTCGCGCCGATCATCTCCGGCCTCGAAGTGCGCACGCCCTCGCTCGGACAGACGGTCGGCAATCTCTCAGGCGGCAACCAGCAAAAGGTCAGCGTCGCCAAATGGCTCGCAGCCGGCGTTCGGATCCTCATCGTCGATGAGCCCTCCGTCGGCATCGACATTAAGACAAAAGCCTACATCCACGAACTACTTCGCCGTCTCGCCGACGAGGGTGCCGCGATCCTTTTGATCACGAGCGACATGCCGGAAATGATCACGGTCGCCGACCGTATCGTCGTAGTGGACGGCTACCGGATCAAGGGTGAAATCGCCAACATCAGGGAATATTCGAGGATGGGAGAAGACATTATGTCCCTCATCCATGCGCGCAGATGACGGCGCTGGCGGAGCCGCTGGCGCCGTCGGCAACGCGGCCGGCGCTCAAAATCCCAATATGTCGCAAGGCATTTTTATAGCCGCCGCGCGTCAGCGGTCTCTCCAAAAATGTATTGGAGCGCAACGTCGGGCAAAGGAGGCGAACCTATTCTAACTTTGCACCTAAACTTCGGAGCGCATAATACCAGGTCCTTAAAAGACTGACTCTCCCCCTCAGCGACCCCCTCATTTTTTCGGGCGCAAAAATGCAACCGGCAGTTGGCGATTTGGTGCGAGGGATCCCGTATGACGAGTCTTGGAATGCGGTTCCGGGTCTATCCATGGTCGAGAAAAGGGTCGCGCCGCGCTCATTCGAGATTTTCGGGCACCCCGCTCACCCGACGGGAGGGCGAAAAGACGCTGAAATCAGGCCGCTCTCCAAATGAGGGGATTCATGAGACTCTCCCCCGGATTTTCCAAAATCGTTGCGATCTGATTCAGAGGTGTCGAGGAGAATTCGACATGGCAGCGCCGATTTCATTACGCGAAGATTTTGATGGACCGATGCTTCGGGCTCTGGTCCTTTCCGAAAAAGCAGGAACTGTGACGCTGCGACTTCTGGCCCTCGTGACGATTTACGAGGGTGGCACGCGGGCTGACGCGGCCCGTCTCGGAGGCGTTGGGCTTCAGACCCTTCGCGATTGGGTGCTGCGATTCAACGCCAGGGGGCCGGACGGACTCGTCGATGGCAAGTCGACTGGACGGTATCCCTCCGGGGGCGGCCGCCTTTCCAAAGTTTGAGAGATCGCGATGCTGCGCAGCTAAGTCGGCTTTATGAGCGAGGCTAGCTGCACAGCATGGGTCGGATGACGTTGATTACTGGAGACGAGCGCCGACGTCGTTGGAGCGAGGCCGACCGGGCGCGGATCTTGTCGGAGATTGAGGCGCCTGTGGCTGTGGTCGCCGAAGTGGCGCGCCGCGAGGATATTTGTACGGGCCTCGTTTACAAGTGGCGGCGCGAGGCGCGCAAGTCGGCGTGCGCGAGCGCATCAGGATTTGCGCCCGTGGTCATTGAAGCGTCGCCGTCGGCCGCGGGCGTGCCTGAGGTCATTGTGGTGGAGGTGAACGACGCGCGCGTGCGGATCGGCGCCGGCGCGCCTTCGGCGTTGATCACGGCGACCCTGAAGGCGCTGCGTCGGTGATCCCGATTGCGAGCAACGTCCGGGTGTGGATTGCAACGGGCCACACGGACATGCGGCGCGGCATGCAGGGTCTGGCGCTTCAGGTTCAGGAGCAGTTGAAGCGCGATCCTCACGTTGGCGATCTCTACATCTTTCGCGGACGCCGCGGCGATCTGGCGAAGGTGCTCTGGCACGACGGGATTGGGCTGTCGCTTTACGCCAAGCGGCTGGACCGGGGAAAGTTCGTCTGGCCCTCGGCGAACGCGGGCGTGGTGTCGATTTCGGCGGCCCAGATGGCCTACATGCTGGAAGGCATCGACTGGCGCAATCCGCAGCTCACGTGGAGGCCCCAGAGCGCAGGCTGAGCGCGAACTTTGATTGTTTTCAGTCCATAAAAGCATGGGGACACATGCATTTTATGGCGCCACAAATCACAAAAACTGTGATTCCTTCTTCATCTATGGCGTCCGTTCCGCAAGCCCTTCCCGACGATGTCGCCTCGCTCAAGGCGGCGCTGGTCGCCGAGCGCGCCGGACGCCTGGAAGCCGACGCGGAACTTGCGGTCGCGCGGGCGAAGGCGTCGGAAGATACGGCGCTGATCGCGGCGCAGAAGCTGCGGATCGCCAAGCTGGAGCGGCAAATCTACGGACAGCGCTCGGAGCGTTCGGCACGGCTTATCGAGCAATTGTCGCTGCAGTTCGAAGAACTGGCGGCGGGCGCGACGCAAGACGAACTCGCGGCGGAGATGGCGGTCGCGAAGATTACCAACGTGCGCGCCTTCACGCGTCGCACGCCTGAGAGCCTGATTCGAAATTCGTTACCAAGCAAAATCAATAAGTTGAGGTTTCAGACAAACAGTTCTGAAATCGGTGTCGAAATCCCTCTTCGCCCCGCATTTCCATCGTATAGCCCTGCCCGGTGCCGCGGAATCGAATGGTTGGCAAATCAAGTAAGGTATTGATTTGATGCGCGTCTTGGTGCAGATCACGACGCTGTCGCGCGGAACACCGCGCAATGCCTTGCC
>JAYVYJ010000147.1:0-3492 GCA_043784465.1 Hyphomicrobiales bacterium | reverse complement strand
AGCACCTGCGGCGCGCTCACCTCCTGATAATCGCCCGCCAGCCGCCGCCGCATATAGGCGATGAGGATCTGGAACAGCGTCCAGCCCTTGGGATGCCAGAACACCGTGCCCGGCCCCTCCTCCTGAAAATGGAACAGGTCCATCTCGCGCGCGAGGCGGCGGTGGTCGCGCTTCTCGGCTTCTTCAAGCTGTTTCAGATAGGCGTCGAGATCTTCCTTTTTGGCGAAGGCGGTGGCGTAGATGCGCGACAGCATCGGCCGCTTCGAGTCGCCGCGCCAATAGGCTCCCGCGACTTTCATCAGCTTGAACGCCTCGCCGATCTTGCCCGTCGAGGTCATGTGCGGGACGGCAGAGGTCGTACCAATCGCCCTGCGCGTAAAGCTTGATGTCCTGATCGCCAGGAATGGCGTCGATCAACTCGACCTTGAACGCCTCGCCCTTCTGCTCGAACAAATCCTTGGCCGCCTGCCGCGACACGACCCGCTTGGTGAATGGCTTGTCGCGCGCGATGATCTCGCGCATCCGCTTCTCGATCGCGGGAAAGTCTTCCGGCGTGAACGGCTCGTTGCGAAAGAAATCGTAGTAGAACCCGTTCTCGATCACCGGCCCTATGGTGACCTGCGTGCCCGGCCACAGCGATTGCACGGCCTCGGCCAGAACATGCGCGGCGTCGTGGCGGATCAACTCGACGGCCCGCGCGTCGTCGCGCGACACGAACTCCAGCCGCGCGTCGCTCGCAATGGGGTCGGCAAGGTCCATGATGTCACCGTCAAGCGCCATCGCGAGGGTGCGCTTGAGCAGCGAGGGGGAGATGGATTTGGCGATGTCCGCGCCCGTGACGCCCGTTTCGTAAGACCGCTTGGCGCCGTCGGGGAAGGTGATCTCGATCATATCGGCTCCTGGCTCACTCGCCGAAACCTCCGGCGTAAGCGTTTGTTTATGCCCCGGTCTATAACGGCCCCGCCCGCTCCCGCGCAAGGATTTCGCGTTAGACGGCGAGGGCGTGCGCCGATTAAGGTGGTGCATGGGGCGAGGATTGCCAAGCTTTGTCATGTTCGCGACGCTGATGGCGCTGGCCGCATCCGCGCGCGCCGGCGAAGACGAAAAACCTGAGAGCGGAGATCCGTTTTACCGCCTCGACACCAAAAACCTGTTCGGCACGCTGGAAGGCGCCGACGTCGGCGAGGCGGGCGGGCGATCCATCGAACTAGAGACGACCGCCGCGCTGTTCAAGCGCGCAGGCCGCTACGGCGTCGTCGAGCAGGAGGCGATCTATGAGATAACGCCGACGCCGCGGCTCAACATTGCATTTGGCGCGCAAGGATTGGGCCAGTCGATCCACGGCGTTCCCGACGAGATGGATTTTGCCGGAATCGGCCTTTCCGGCCTCTCCGGCGAATGGCGATCTCTGTTCATCCCGCACTTCGGCGCCTGGAACGCGCAGGCGACCGTCGCCGTCACGCTGCAGATGGGATGGACGTTAGAGGGCGGCGCGCATGGACGGGCCTACGCCCTGCCGCTGCTGTTCATTCTGGACGCGCAGCCCATCGAACGCCGGCTCTACGCCGCGCTCAACCTTTCCTTCGCGCCCGAGATCGCCGTCGCAGGCGACGAGCCGCTCGCCCGCCAATCGACGCTCGCCGCAAACGCCGCGCTGTCGTGGCGCCTGAAGCCCGACGCGACGATGGGGGTGGAGTTCGACGCCTTCACCGTGTTCGACGGGCTGGCGGCGCAAAGCTGGCGCGGCTCGGCCTTGTTCTCCGGCCCGACGTTCCACTATCAGATCAATGACAAAATCGACCTTTCAGGCAGTTGGACGCAGCAGATCGCTGGGCGGGCGCGCGACGACGGACGAAGGCCGGATCACGCCAGTTTCAGCCGCTCGCTCGCCAAGCTCAGGCTGGAGATCGAGTTTTAGGACCATCGATAATCAGTTGCCTGCGCCGCGAGTGCCCTCCCACCTTGCGGAGGGAGGGTTAGGGCGGGGGGCGCCGCATCCTGAAGGCGCGGCGTCATCAGCCTCGGCCCTCCATAGAGGAGGACCGAGCGCCCCGCGCGTGTCGCCATTTGCTGCGAACGCTAGCCCGCTTCGGCCTCGCCGCCCGGCGTCTCCACAGCCTCGCGCACCTTCACATCGCCTCGAAAGCCGGTCGCCAGCACGTACATTTCCGCGCTGCCGGCGCGGCTCGCCTTGGGCTTGAGGTGCTTCACCTCGGCGAAATCCTGTTTGAGCCGTGCGAGCAGCCCGCCTTCCGAGCCGCCCTGGAACACCTTGGCCAGAAAAAACCCACCCGGCGCCAGCACTTCGCAGGCGAATTCGATGGCGATTTCAGCCAACCCCACGATTCGCAGATGGTCGGTCTTTCGATGGCCGGTGGCGTTTGCCGCCATGTCCGACAAAACCCCGTCCGCCTGGCCCCCGAGCCACGCTTTGAGCGCCTCGGGCGCGCCGTGGTCGTGAAAGTCCATGACGCGGAACTCGACGCCCGCGATCGGCTCGATGGCGAGCAAGTCGATGCCGATCACTCGGCCCTGTCCGTCGCGCGACTTCAGGCGCTCGGCCGCCACCTGCGACCAGCCGCCCGGCGCCGCGCCCAGATCGACGATGCGCCCGCCGGGCCTCAGCAACCGGCGTTTGTCGTCGATCTCGATCAGCTTGTAGGCCGCGCGGGAGCGATAGCCATCGGCCTTGGCCTTGGCGACGAAGGGATCGTTGAGCTGGCGCTCCAGCCACAGCGTCGAGGACAGGCTGCGCTTGCGCGCGGTCTTCACCCGCGTCTTGAGGCCTCGCCCGCCCTCGCGCCCCGATCCCGGAGCGGTCACGCGAATCCCTGCACGCGGTCGGCGCGCATCATCTGCGACAAAATGCCCTCGCGCAGGCCCCGGTCGGCGATGCGGATGCGCTCGGCGGGGAATCGGCTGCGGATCGCCTCCAGAATCGCGCAGCCCGCCAGCACCAGATCGGCGCGTTCGGCGCCGATGCAGCCGTTGGCCGCGCGTTGGGCGTAGTTCATGCCGCGCAGCCGCGCGATGGCGGCGTCGGTTTCCGATCCGGTCAGCCACAGGCCGTCGATGGCGCGCCGGTCGTAGCGCGGCAGGTCCAGATGCACGCCCGCCAGCGTCGTGACGGTGCCCGACGTGCCCAGAAGATGAAAGCGCTCGCAGCGCGGCGCCCCGGACACGCGCTCGGCGAAAGCGCCGAGTTCGCCGTCCACGCGCGCGACCATAGCGGCGAAAATTTCCGGCGTCACCTCGTCGCCGCCAAACGTCTCGGCGAGCGAGACGACGCCGAGCCGCAACGATTCCCACGCCCGCACCTGCCGTCCGCCATCGGGGCCGCGCGCCATCCAGACGATTTCCGACGAGCCGCCGCCAATGTCGAACAGAACGATGGCTTGCGCCTCGTCGTCGATCAATTCCCTGCAACCGGCGGCGGCCAGATAGGCCTCCGTCTCGCGGTCGACGATCTCCAGATGCAGGCCCAGCCGATCT